>JAUXOH010000230.1 GCA_030682505.1 Candidatus Didemnitutus sp.
TATGCCGAGCAAGAGCACGTCGCGTATCTCGCCCGGCACGGAAGCCACCGGGATTCATTTCACAGCGACGCACTCGACTTCCCGCCCCGCAACCTCCCGCTCAATCCCTATCAGCAGCGGTACGCCCGGACCAGCCGGCCCTTCCGCGCCACGGTGGTCACGCACAATCTCAACTTCGAAGGCGCGCCCATCTTTATCTTCGAACTCGCCCGCTTTCTCGCCGCGCAGCCCGGAGTCGAGATCACCATCGCGTCGCCGGTCGATGGACCCTTGCGGTCGCGGTTTGAGGCCGCCGGCCTGAAGGTTGCGCTCTGGGACGTCGCCCCGTTGCTGGCCGCAGGGTCACCGACGGAATTCGCAACCGCGCTGCAACAATTCGCCGCGAGCCGGACTTGGGACGGCACCGATGTCTTCATTTGCAACACCATGCTGACCTTCTGGGCCGTGCATCTTGGCGCTCATCTCGGCAAGTCGTCGGCGTTCTATGTCCACGAAAGCAATGTCGTGAAACGATTCTTCTCGCCGCTGCTGCCGGCAACGATGCACGCAACCGTGGAAGAGGCATTTCACCTCGCCACCCGGGTCGTGTTCACGGCGCAGGCGACGCGCGAGCTCCACGAACCGCTCAACCGCAACGACAACTTTCGCACCCTCGCCAGCTGGGTGGACTTCGAACGCATCGAGCAATTCATCGCGACGCATGACCCGCGCTCTCTCCGGTTGAAACACGGGCTCGATCCCGACGCGGTGGTGGTCGTCAACATCGGCTCGATCTGTGAACGCAAGGGCCAGCACATCTACATCCGCGGTATCGACCTCGTCGGCAAGGAGCTCGCTTCACTTCATCCCGATCGGAATATCCAGTGGGCCATGGTCGGGGCGCGGGAAGGCCTCTACATGGAGACCCTGCGGGAAGACATCCAGCTCATGGGTCTTCACGAAGTGAAGATCTTCGCCGAAACACCCGACATCTACGACTTCTACCGGTTGGCGGACATCCTCGTCTGCACGAGTTTTGAGGAGTCGTTTCCGCGCGTGCTGCTCGAAGCCATGGTCTTTGGCACCCGGATCGTCAGCACCGACGTCAATGGCATCACCGAGATGGTGACCCATACCGACGAAGCGTGGCTGGTGCCGGCGGGTGATCCGTTCAAGCTCGCCGGAGCACTGAAAATGGCGCTCGCCGATCACGTCGCCGGCAATCAGAAGATGCTTTCGATGGCCCACGCCCGTGCCGCCCGCAACTATCATCACACGCGCACCCTGCCCCGGCATTTGCAGATGGTCCGCGAGGCCTGGCTGGGTTGAGCGTCTCCCGATGCCCGATACGACCTTCAGTCATTCGCACGTTGATGCGCCCGAGCCAAACTCCGTGCTCGCCCCGGGCCGACATGTCCTGCGCGGATGGGTCTGGCCCCGCACCGGCGGTCATTTCGTGGATGTCCGGGCCCGCATCGGCCAGCGCATATTCCCCGGTGTCCACGGCCGGCCCCGCGCCGATATCGCCGCCCATTTCAAAACCGGCCGACCCGTGGCACTGGCTGAGTTCAACGTGACCGTGGAGCTGGTCCCGGGACGGGTCGACGTGGTGTTGGAGGTCCTCAAACTTGAAGGTGACTGGACCGAGTTCCAAACCGTCGCCTATCGCGTGGAAGGTCCGGGACGAGCGACGCTCGCGGCGCCGGCGCCGCATCAGCTGCGCTGGCATGATTTCACCCGTGGACTCGAGCTCATCTTGCGCACGCGGCGCGACCGACCCGGGGCCGCGTGGCAGGAACTCGCTGACGAACTCGCGGCTGATTTGCCGCAGCAGCATGACCTGCAGCAGCCCCCGCATCCATTCATCGGCCATGCCGACGAGCCGTCGGTGGTGAACGCCAATCGTTTCGGCCTCTTGCTCGTGGTCGGCTATCTGTTCCATACCACGGACAAGATTGAGCGCCTGTGGGCCACGGCCGACTTGCAAACGATGGAGCCCCTCAAGCTGGGACGCGTGACCGCCAACCTCATCCCGCATTTTCCACAGTATCCCGTCGCGGGCGTGTCGGGATACGAAGGCTACGTCTACGTGCCGGCCCAGTTGCCCAACCCCGTCGCGGTGCGCATCTACGCCCAAACCAGTGACGGCGCGCTCCAGCTTGTCCAAGTGCGGACGACGCGGTGCCATGATTCAGCCATCGAGAAATATCCGTGGGCCGGCGCGACGCCGGCCGAGTTTGCCCAAGCGTTGGCCGCCTGGCGCTGGGCGCTCAAGTCCCGCGGTCTGCCGCTGGTCGAAGACGACGAGTTTCAGAGTGCGGTCGAACGGCTCCGAATCAATTACCTGCGCCCCGCCCCGTACCCGGTGACACCGCGCCGCTCGCCCGTCCTGCCACTCCTCTCCGACCCGTCGGTGCGCCCTCCTGCAAGGATCATCCTCGCCACGCACAACCTCAACCTCGAGGGCGCCCCGCTCTTCCTGCTCGACCTCGCGCGCCATCTCGCCGCCAACGGCGCGAGGCTGACCGTGGTAAGCCCTGCCGACGGCGTGCTGCGCAGCGCTTTTGCCGAGTGCGGGGCGAGTATCGTTCTCGTCGACGTCGCCCCTATTTTTCGGGCCGCCACCGATGCGGCAGTCCGGGAGGCATTGGTGACGCTGGCGCGCGATTTCCTCTTCGGAGCGGCCGATCTGGTAATCACCAACACCTTCACCGCCTTCTGGGCCGTGCATGCGGCGAGGGCGGCCGGTCAACGCGTGCTCACTTACGTGCACGAAAGCACCACGCCGGCGGCATTCTATCGCGAACACGTGGCGCCCGCGGTGGTGTCTGCGGTTGAACAGGCGCTGGTGCTGGCCGACGCCGTCAGTTTCACCAGCGAAGCCACCCGGAGCCACCACGCAGGTCCGGCGCAACCGGTCAACGCCGTGCTGAATCACGGCTGGGTCGACGTGCGGCGGATCGATACCTGGCTTGCGGCCCACCCGCGCGAGGCGTTGCGCGCCCGCTTGGGAGTGCGGTCGGGTGAGCAGCTTGTCACCAACGTGGGCACCGTGTGCGACCGCAAAGGCCAGCTGAGCTTCGTGCGCGCCGTGGCCTTGTTCAACCGCCGCAATCCCGACCTCGCCGCGCAGACCCGCTTCATCTTGCTCGGAGGACGCGATTCGCCCTTCGATGATCTTTTGAACGCCGTGTTGGCCGATCTCGCCCTGCCGAATCTGACCGTGCATCGGGAGACACCGGACTTTCTGGGTTACTATGCCGCGGCCGATCTGACGGTTTGCTCCAGCTACGAGGAATCCTCGCCGCGGGTCGTGTTGGAGGCCATGGCCTGCGGCACCCCCCTGCTGGCCTCGTCCATCCCGGGCATTTGCGAACTCGTCCGTTCCGAGATCGAGGCATCCCTGGTTCCGCCGGGCCACACCACCGCGTGGGCCGAAGCCCTGGCCCGCTTGCTCATCACACCCGCCATCAGCCGCAAACTTGCCACCCAGGCTCGTGCCCGCATCGAGTCGGAGTATGCCGCCGAAATCGTCCTGCCTCGACATACCGCGGTGGCCCGGGCGGTCGCGAGGGGAGAATTCTCATCGTGAGTAATGTCGCGGGTTTGCAGTTCGACGTGGAGATTTTCCCAGGTGCCTGGAAGTTTTCCACGCAGCCCGCTTGGGTGGCCGGCTGGATCCAACCCGCGGCAGGTCAGGTGATCACCGACGTCCGGGCCCGTTTGCACGATCGGATCATTCTCGGGCTGGCAGGATTGACTCACCCATCGGTCGCCGAGACCCTGCCGGGCCAGCCGGTCTCACCCCGCGCGGGTTTTTCTTTTCTGCTTTCTCCCCACCCAGGCGCCAATCTGCTGCGACTCGAGGCCCGCAGCGCGTCCGGCCAATGGACCGAGTTTTTTCGCCAGGTCATTTCAGTTGATCCCAATGCCACGGCAGCACCTGCGCCGCTGGTCCTAAGCCAGTCCCTTGGCCACCTGGTCACTGCACTCCTGCGCCGTCGGCTGCGCCAACCGAAGCCCGCTTGGAAGACCCACGCCGATGATCTCATGGCCACTTTCGTCGCCGAGCCACTGGACGCCCACCCCAGCAAACCTTTTGTGGGTGCCTTGGAGGAGCCCCGAGGTCTTGGCCGGCTCCACCATGGACTCATTCCGGTAACCGGTTGGCTGCTACACCTCCGGGCCCGAATCACCGGACTCTCCGCGGTCATTGATTCGTTGCCTGTCGTCGTCCTCCAGCACGGGCTGCCACGCCACGACCTCACCACAGTGTTCCCCGGTCTGCGTGATCAGGACACAAGTGCGTTTGTCGGGCAGATCGCCTTGCCGCCCGGTCTCGCCGCCCCGGTCTTGCTCAAGATCTACGCGGCCCTCGACAACGGGGAGAAGCACCTCGTTTTTGCGCGTCGATTCAGCCTCCCTTACCACAGCGGCTCCGGGGAAATGCCGCCGCGCGTCTCGGGCCTTGCCATCGCTCGTGCCGCGTGGGCATTGCATCGGGCGGCAGGGAAATTCGGGGTGCCCCGGCGGGGTCTGATTCGATCCGCGTGGTCGATCTGGAAGAACTATCGCGCCGTCGCGCGCTACCAGCCCAAGGGAAATTTGCCAATGTTGGAGAAACTCGCAGCGCGCTCCCGCCAAGGCCTGTCCCGCCAAGATTCGATTGTCACGACACCCGTCTGTCCCGTCATCGCCCCGGCCGACGACATGTGCCAACTCGACCGCGCGCAGTATTTTCATTCCGGGAGAGAGGCCCTGATCTTGATCAATCAGGCCCGCACCCTGGCCGGTGGTTCACCGATTGAATCGATTCTTGATCTGCCCTGCGGTTTTGGCCGCGTCGCCCGCTGGTTGCGCATGGCCTATCCGTCGGCGCACCTGACCGTGAGTGATATTCAAAGGCCGGCGGTTGAGTTCTGCATTGAGCACCTGGGAGTCACCGGGGTGCCGGCGGCGCATGATGGCCATCACTGGGCTCTGCTACCGGGACCCTATGATGTCATCTGGTGCGGTTCGCTGCTGACTCACCTCGACCAAGAGCGGTGGATCACCCACCTCTGCCATTTCGCCGAACGGTTGACCGCGCGCGGCATCCTCGTGTTCACCGCCCATGGCCGTCTGGTTCTGGACAAGCTGCAGTGCGGCGAAAACGACTACGGTTTGCCGTCCGCGGATATCGCCGGACTGTGCCTTCGCACGGTGACGGACGGCTTTGGCTATGTCGACTATCCGGACACTCCCGGTTATGGCATTTCGGTCGCCCAGCCAGCGTGGATCCTCGAGACGATTGCGCGAGAAACGACCCTCCATGTTCTGGATTACCGTGAAGCAGCCTGGGATCAGCATCAGGACGTGATCGTGTGCCACCTTTCGCGTCAGCCAAAAAATAGCGCCGCACGAACCTGAGTGCATCCAGCCCGCCTCACGTCCTCGTCCGGCTTCGTGAACGCAACAACTCCGCTGATTCTGGCAGCGGAAGATTGACCCCCCACGCCCGCCGCCCAATTTCGCAGGTTATCCGATGCCCACCTTTGGAGACACAATTTTCCCGGCGTCATTCTCTGCCGACCAGCCATGAGCGAGTCCGCCGGTTGGCAGTTTGATGTGGAAGTCCATCCCGACGGTTGGCATTTCCCCGCGGGCAAGACTTGGCTTGCCGGCTGGATTTTCGCCGGGAAAAATCGTTTTGTCACCGACTTGCGGGCTTGGATCGACGGCCGGCCGTTCCTCGGCCTGCACGGACTGCCCAAGCCGGGCTGGGACGAGAAATTGCTGAGCCAATCAGGGCCGCCCTATTCGGGCTGGGTGCTCCAAGTCGAGCCCCACCGGGGTGCCATCTTGTTACGCCTCGAGGCCCGTGATCCGACGGGTGCATGGACCGAGTTCTTTCGGACCGCCATTTCAGTTGCCGCCGATGCCCCCGCAGGTCTGCCTCCTCCGCCCCTCAGCGAGCGGCTGGCGGAACTTGTTCCCGCGCTTCTTCGCTTGCATCAACAGCGGCCAAGCGCCGCCGTCGCGACCCTGGCCGACGAGGTCATCTCGGCCGCGCTTTCCGTACCGCTCAATTCGCTGCCCAATCCCCCGTTTTATGGCGCATTGGAGGAGCCACATCACACCGGCTGGTTGCGCTACGGTCGGTTGTCGGCCAGCGGCTGGCTCGCGCATCGCACAAGCAACATCAAGCGTATCACCGCACTGGCTGACGCGGTGCAGGAATCCCCCCTGCTGCATGGCCTGCCCCGTTCCGACGTCGGCGACGTCTTTGCCGACCTGCCGGGTCGCGAGCATTCGCAATTCGTCGGCCACGTGGATCTGCCAGCCAATCAAAGCGCGCCTGCGCTGCTGAAGATCTTTGCCGAATTGGAGAATGGGGAAAAGCACCTCGCGTTCGCGCAGCGCTTTGTCCCGCGTGTCATCGCCGGAGCCGACATCCCGCTTCCGCCCCTGTCAAAATTCACTTTCGCCAAGTCCTTGTGGGCGCTCCACCGCTCGGCCCGAAGGCATGGCTGGTCTTGCGGAACGCGCGGCGAACTCATCGACGCAGCCAAGGCTGCCTGGGCCGCTTACCAAGCCGAGGCTCCGGCAAAAACCCGGCGGCGCCACCGGTTCCGGTCCGCCATCGAAAATCCTCCGGCCAACGCACCGCTCCGCGCGCTGATCGTGACGCACAATTTGAACTTCGAAGGGGCCCCGTGGTTCATTTTCGAGCTCGCCCGTTTCTTCGCCCGGCACCCGGGCGCCAGCATTCGCGTGCTCTCGCCCCAGGACGGTCCCCTGCGGCGGGTGTTCG
>JAUXOH010000231.1 GCA_030682505.1 Candidatus Didemnitutus sp.
CCGTGACGTGGCGGTTCTCCGCGAGTGACGCGACCGTGACGTCGATGCTCGCCCGCCGCAGCAAATCGATGGGGGCGAAGGCTTCGATCTCCTCGAAATCGTCCGCGAGAATGACAAGCACCGTGGCCATGCGTGCTACAATGCCGGAAGCAGACCGCCCGACGATCTTTTTTGTCCCTTCGCCCCGGGAAGTGTGTTTGTCTCGGCTCGTGATCAATGCACTCCAGGACAAACGGCTCGTCATTTTTGGCTGCGGCTACGTTGGCGCCGCCCTCGCGACGGCGGCCCGGACGCAAGGGGCGCGCGTGATCGCGTTGACCCGCAATCCCGCCAAGGCGGCCGCGCTGGCGGCGCAGGGCATCGACGTGGTGGTCGACGATTTGGCCGGTTCCTCTTGGCACGCCAAAATCGCCGCCGGCGCGGACTACGTGGTCAACACGGTCAGCGCGGCCGGGCCAAACCCGGCCGGTTATCGCCAATCCTATGTGGAAGGCATGCGCTCGATCCTCGCGTGGGTCGCGCAAGGGGCGAAACCCGTGGCGACGTTGATTTATACCAGCAGCACGGGAGTTTACGCGCAGGGTGGGGGTGTCGTCGTCACCGAAGAGACCACGACCGAAGGCGCGTCGATCACCGGCCGGATTCTGGTCGAAGCGGAAAATTTGCTGCGCTCGGCCCCGGCCACCCTGGTGCAACGCTCGTTCATTCTGCGATTGGCCGGCATCTATGGGCCGGGCCGGCACTATTTGCTCAACGCCTTGCGCACCGGCTCGGCCCCGTTCGCGGGCAATCCGGCGCTGCACCAGAACCTCGCGCACCGGGATGACTTCGTTTCCGCGCTCCTGGCCTGTCTGTCTGCTCCGGCGTCGATCGGCAGTGAAGTCTTCAACATCAGCGACGATGCACCGGCGACCAAAGCCGAGTTGCTCGGCTGGCTGGCGGAACAATTGCAAGTCGCGGCGCCCACGTTTGCCAGCGAAGCGGCCGCCGACCCGTCGCGTCGGGGTGGGGAAGCCACGCCCGATCGCATCATTCAGAGCGGAAAAATCCGCCGGGTCCTGGGCTGGGCTCCCGCTTATTCCGATTTTCGGGCGGGCTACACCGAGATCTTGCGCCAACTCTGACCTTGCCTCGCCCGAAACAGCGCGGCCCAATCGGATTTCACCCTCAATCTTTTCCCTCCCATGGCCGGCGTCGGTAAACTCCTGAAACAAGCCCAGAAAATGCAGCGTCAGATCGAGGAGATGCAAAAATCCCTCGAGGCGCGCGAACTCGACATCTCCAGTGGCGGCGGCGCCGTGCAGGTGAAGATCAACGGGGCCGGGAAGTTTCTCTCCCTGAAACTCGACGCCGAGTTTTTCCAGGAGGACCAGAAGCTCGTCGAGGAAACGATTTTGAACGCGGTGCAGGAAGCCGCCACCAAGGCGAAGGAACTGAACGATGCGGAAATGCAGCGCATCTCGTCGGCGTTCCAAGTGCCGGGGATGTTCTGAAGTCATGGCCGTGAACTCTCGTCGGACGGGCAACACGGTCGTGGGCGCCCGCCGGACCCGAAAAAAAACATGACTCCCGCGCTCGAATACCTGCAACGGCAGCTGAAGCAATTGCCGGGCATCGGCTTTCGCTCGGCGGAGAGGCTGGCGCTCCATCTCCTCGTCGAGAAACCGGAACGGCTGCCCGAGTTGGTGAACGCCCTGCACTCGGCCGCGCAGTCGGTGCGCCGCTGCTCGCGCTGCGGCAATCTGGCCGAGACGGAACTTTGTGCGATTTGCGCGGATGAGCGGCGGGCGACCGGGGCGGTCTGCGTCGTGGAAAACATTCCCGATCTGGCGGCGATCGAGCGTTCCAGTGCGTATCGCGGACTTTACCATGTTTTGCACGGCAAGCTTTCGCCGATCCGGGGCGTGGGGCCCGAGGAGTTGAACGTCGCGTCGCTCCTGCAGCGGCTCGCGGCCGGCGAGATTGCGGAACTCATTCTGGCGCTCGGCAATGACGTGGAAGGGGAGGCGACCTGCCACTACCTGACCGAGCGGCTGCCGGCCGGAGGAAAGGTCAAGATTACGCGCATCGGCTTCGGACTGCCGAGCGGCGGCGGCGTGCTTTACGCGGATGCCGTGACGCTCAAAAGTGCCTTGGAAGGCCGACGCGATTATTCATGACTTGCCGACGAGCGGCGGCTTGACCTAACTGGCGAACGTTCTTTGTGCGGGTATAGTATACCGGCTATTATGCGGCTTTCCCAAAGCTGAGAAGGGGGTTCGACTCCCCCTACCCGCACCACGATTTTTTTCGACGCGGACCGGGAAGGATTCCCCTGCCACTTTGGCAGCGGAAGACTTTCCGCCTCCGTCAGGGCATAGTGATAGGCACACCTCCAACCCAACCCCCCATGAAACTAGTCAGACTGTGCGCGATTCTTACCCTCGGCGTGGCGCTCGCTTTTGCCATCGCAGAAGCCGGCGAACCCAAGAAGTCAAGATGCTGCGCGAAGGCGGAAAAAGAAGGCAAGACCTGTGATCACGTTTGCTGCATCGAGGCAGCGAAGGATGACAAGAATTGCGAAAAATGCGGCGGCAAGAATTGAGCCGTCCTGACTGACCCCAAGCACCGGAGCCGCGCCTGACCCGCGCGGCTTTTTTTGGCTCCGCGCCACCGCTCGGGGCAACCCGGGGCCGGACCTAGGTTTGGGCCTCGAGCGCCGCCGGGCCGAGGCTCTTGAACCGGGCCTTGATTTTGCGCACGATGTCTTCGGTCGAGAGATCGTAGGCGGCCCGCAGGGATTCCACGCTGCTGCCGTGCTCCACAAATTTGTCGGGCCAGCCGATGCGTTCCACGGCGGTCAGGCAACCGCCTTCCTGCAGCGCTTCCATCACGGCACTGCCGAAGCCGCCGGCGATGACGTGATCCTCGAGCGTGACGATCAAGGGCAGGCCGGTCGCTTGGCCCAGCAGCAGGGCGCGGTCGAGCGGCTTCACAAACCGCGCGTTGACGACGCCCACGGAGAGCCCGTCTTCCGCCGCGATGCGCTCGGCGACCTTTTCGGCTTCCTGCACCATGGCGCCGAGGGCCCAGATCATGATGTCCGAGCCTTCCTTCACCACTTCCGCCTGGCCGATTTCGAGAGTGGCAGGCTGGGCTTTGATCTTCACTCCCGTGCCGGCGCCGCGCGGGTAGCGAATGAAGGCGGGCGAGGGGAGCTGCAACGCCGTGTGCAGCATGTCGGTGAGCTCATCCTCGTCCCTCGGCTGCATCACCACCGCGTTAGGCACGCAGCGCAGATACGAAAGATCGAAGAGTCCGTGATGCGTCGGCCCGTCGTTCGGCGACAGACCGGCGCGGTCCATGCAAAACGTCACCGGCAGGTTCTGCAGACACACGTCGTGAACGACCATGTCGTAGGCGCGCTGGAGAAAGGTCGAATAGATCGCGCAAACCGGGCGAAAACCCTTGGTCGCGAGACCGGCGGCAAAGAGCACGGCGTGCTCCTCGGCGATGCCGACGTCAAAGAATTGTCCGGGCACTTCCTTGCTCAGCTGCGTGAGCCCCGTGCCGCTGGGCATCGCCCCGGTGATCCCGAGCACCTTGGGATTCTGCTGCGCGAACTTGGTCAGCGCCGATCCGAACACATCCTGGTAGTTCGGCGGCGTGCCGGGCGCGCTCTTCTGGTTCTCCCCCGTGGCGGGATCATAGGGACTCGCGCCGTGGAATTTCTCCGGATGCGCGATCGCGGCTTCGAGGCCTTTGCCCTTTTTCGTCAGCACATGCACGATCACCGGGCTCTCGCAATTCCGGGCGAATTCGAGATTTTTGGTGAGTTCCTCCAGATTGTGACCGTCGACCGGCCCGACGTAGCGCAGACCGAACTTCTCGAAGAGCGAGGAGTCCATGAAGAAGTCCTTCGTCTCCCGTTTCCACTTGGTGTAAAGCTGGTTCATCTCGTGCCCGTGGGGCAGACCGAGGAAGAACTTCTCCACGTCGTGATGAAGCTTGTTATAGGTGGGGCTCGTGCTGAGGCGGTTGAGGTACTTGGCGATTGCGCCGACATTCTTCGCGATCGACCACTCGTTGTCGTTGAGAATGACGATGAGGCGCTTCGTGGAGGTGACGACGTTGTTGAGCGCCTCCATCGTCACGCCGCAGGTGAACGCCGCGTCGCCGCAGATGGCGACCACGTGCTCCGAGCTGCCGCGCAAATCCCGCGCCGTGGCCATGCCGAGGGCGGCGGAAAGCGCGGTGCCCGCGTGACCAGCGCCGAACGCATCGTGCGGACTCTCTCGCCGATAAAGAAAACCCGAGGCGCCTTCGCTCTTGCGCAACCCGCGGAAAAATTTTCCCCCACGCCCCGTCAGCAACTTGTGCACGTAGCCCTGGTGCGCGACGTCGAAGACAAACTGGTCGTCCGGCGTTTGGAAGACGCGGTGCAGGGCGATCGTCAGTTCAACGACCCCCAGATTGGGTCCGACGTGGCCGCCGTTCTTGGAAGTGACGGCGATGATCTCGTCGCGGATTTCCTGGGCGAGCTGCGGCAGCTCGGCGGGGGCGAGTGACTTGACGTCGGAGGGACCGCTGACGCGGTCGAGAAGGCGGGTGCTCATGCGGTGGGCGTGGGGCCGGAGCTTAGTCGCTGCGGGTCGGTTCAAACGCCTCGAAGGAGGCGGAGCCGTCTTTGGCTTTCTTCAGCTTTTCGATCTTCACTTCGGCATCTTTCAAGCGGGCTTCGCAGACCTTCAGCAGCTTGGAGCCTTCCTCATACTTGCTCAGCAGCTCGGCGAGCGGGATTTCGCCCTGTTCCATCGAGTCCACGATGGTTTCCAGCCGCGCGAGCGCGGTTTCGAAGGTGAGCTTGGCGTTTTTGTCCGGTTCCACAGGCTCACTGTGCAAACGGCGTTCATGATTTCAAACAATCTTTCCACTGATTGACGGCCAAGGATTTAGGATTGGCGCGGCGAGGAAATCCGCTGGACTGGGTTCATGCATTGGTTGCCTGCGTTGGTCATCGTCCTGGTCTTGGCGCGTCTCGCCGCGCAGTTGTGCCTGGAGGCGATGAACCGATCCGAGGTGGGTCTCCACGCCGGGGTGCCGCCGGGGGCGTTGAGCGACATCATGGACGAGGAAACCTTTGCCCGAGCGGCGGAATACACCCTGGCGAAGAGCCGCTTTGCCTCGCTGAACTTGATTTACGAGGCCTTGGTCCTCTTGGGAGTGATTTTCAGCGGCTGGCTCCCGGGGTTGTGGGAGCGATTTGATGCGCTCGCTCCGGGCGCGGCCTGGAGCGGCGCGCTCTTCCTCGTGGTCACGGGCCTGTTGTTGAGCCTGCCGGGATTGCCGCTCAGCTGGTGGGAGCAATTCCGGCTCGAAGAACGCTTTGGGTTCAACAAGAGCACGCCGGGGCTCTGGGTCAGCGATTTCCTGAAATCCACCCTGCTCGGCTTGGCGATCGGGTTTCCGCTCGCTTGGGGATTGCTCGCCCTCGTCTCGTGGACCGGTGCCTCGTGGTGGGTGTGGGGCTTTTTTCTCCTGTTCGGTTTTCAGCTCTTGATGCTCGTGCTTTACCCGAAGTTGATTCTGCCGCTCTTCAACAAGCTGACGCCCCTCGCCGCCGGGGCGCAGCGCGACCAGTTGCTGGGCCTTGCCGATCGCACCGGATTCAAGGCGAAAACGATCGAGGTCATGGACGGTTCGAAGCGCTCCGGGCATTCGAACGCCTTCTTTACCGGCTTCGGTCGCTTTCGGCGGATCGTCCTCTTCGACACACTCCTGGCCCAGCTGTCCCAGCCCGAGTTGGAGGCCGTGTTGGCCCATGAGATCGGCCACTACCAACGCGGCCATATCCCGCAGCGGCTCTTCACCGGCGCCGCGTTGCAACTCGGCGCCTTTGCGGTCTTGGCGTGGCTCGTGCAGGCGCCATGGTTCAATGCCGCCTTCGGGCTCACGGCCGGCGCCCTGGCCCCGACCTTCTTGCTCTTCGGTCTCCTGGGTGGGCTGGTGACATTCTGGTTTTCGCCGCTCGGCAACTGGATTTCGCGCCAACACGAATACGAGGCCGATGCCTTCGCCAAGGAGGCGATGGGTTCCGCCGCCCCGATGATCGGCGCGCTGCACAAGCTCGCGCAGAAAAACCTGACCAACCTTACGCCCCATGCGCTTTACAGCGCGGTCTACTATTCGCATCCCACGATCGTCGAGCGGGAGCGCGCGCTCACCGCGAAAGGCTGACGGGCGCAACGGTCCTGACTCCGGCGTCTCTCCAATCAACTCACCTCCGCTTTGCCCGTCGCGGCACTCCCCCTTTCCCATGAAAAACCGTCTCCTTGTTCGGTCCCCCCTCCTGATCGTCGTCACCTTGCTCGTGGTTTCGGCGGCGCAGGCGCTCACGGTGGCAACTTACAACGTCGAGAATTACCTCGTGACCGACCGGATGGTCGAGGGCGTGTTTCGCCAGGCCTATCCCAAACCCGAGTCCGAAAAAAAGGCCCTGCGCGAAGTCATTGCAGGGGTCGCGGCCGATGTCCTTGCGATTCAGGAAATGGGCCGTCGGCCCTTCCTCGATGAATTGCAACGGGACTTGCAAACGGACGGCCACGCTTATCCCCATGCGGTCATTCTCGATGCAGCGGATCCGGAGCGCCATGTGGCGGTGCTTTCCAAGCTTCCGCTGAAAGACGTCCGGCAGCACGCCGACGTGGGCTTCAAACTCATGGGCCGGCCCGAGGTGGTGAAGCGGGGGGTGCTCGAGGTGACGGTGGCGACGACGGCGGGCGACCTCACGCTTTTCGTGGTCCACCTCAAGAGTCGGCGCACGGAACGCGACGATGACCCCGAGGGAGTCGCGCAACGCACGCTCGAGGCGGAAGCGGTGCGCGACTTGGTGCTCACGCGCTTTCCCGATCCGACTCAGGCGATGTTCATCATTGCCGGTGACTGGAACGATACCCGGACCAGCCGGCCGGTGCGCGCCCTGCAAAAGCGCGGCAACACCGTGATCGGTGAACTTCTCCGCGCCTCCGATTCGCGGGGGGATACCTGGACACACGCGTTTCGCCGGGAGGATTCCTACAGCCGCATCGACTACCTGTTGGTTTCGCCTGCGCTGCTGCCTTGGGTCGAGCCCAAGGGCGCCGCCCGGATTTATGATGGTCCGGGCTCGCGCGCGGCCAGCGACCACCGCGCGATTTCTGCCCAACTCAATTTGCAGCCGGTGAAATAGCCGCCGACCGGCCGTGCAACAAAATGCGCGCGAGGTCATCGCGCGCTGGGGTCTTCACCGTCGCGGCCGAGCCGCCGGTGCGGTGCTCGCTGCTTAGCGGGCGGTGACCGTGACCGGGAGACGGTTCTCGCCGGCGCTGCTCTTGAAGAAGAGGGAGCCGACGCCGGGATTGCCGCCTTGAATGACGACGGTGACGCTGGTCTGGCCGGCCGGAACAATCACCTCGGGCATGACCACGCTGGTGGGAATGTCGGTGGTGACATTGATCAGCATGCCGCCGGAAGGGGCGGGTTGGGGAATGGCGAACGTGATCGCCTGCTGTTCGCCGGAGCGCAGCAGGACCGAACTCGGCGAAACGGTGAAACTGATGGAATCGACGCGGAACGAGCCGACCTGCAGTGTCGTGCCGCCGCCGCTGACCCGCAGATGGTAGCTCTCGCCCGAGACCACGGAAGGAACGAAGAAGCTGAGCGAACTGGGTGACTCAAAAACCGTGCGGGTCGGGGTCTGCTCGAAATACACAACGTCGTTCGGCGTGAAGCCGGCACCGAGCACGCTGACGCGCGAGCCGACCGGCGCGCGGCTGGCCTCGGCGCGAATCACATAGCGGCCGGAAATGTTCAGGTGATGCAGCTCCGAATAAACTTCCGCGGGCAGGGCTCCCGCGACGGCGTCTTTGCTGCTGTAGGAAACGATGAAATAGTAGGATGCCGACGTGCGACCGGCCGGGACCTGATAGTCAAATTCCCAGACATCGGCGGCGGCGCTCTTCGTCATCGGATGGTTTTGTCCGTCGATGATGATGCGCGGAGCGACGGAAGCGGGGTCGATGGTGCTCAGACCGATCTTGAACGCGGACGTGATCGTGTAGATCTGCGACGGATTGGCCGGCACAGTTACCGGCGTCATGTTCGTGATCGTCAGCGTCTGGCAGCCCGTGAGGAACCAGAGTGCGAGCAGCGCGCCGCAAAGCGGCAAGATGCGGCGGAAAAGGGAGGAGAGTGAGAGTTGCATGAGAAAAGGTTGCGCCGGGCCACGCAGGCCGTTGGCTGGTCGTAAATTGACGCAATTTCTAATGCCCGAGTTCCCCCTAGCGCAAGAAAAGTCTCAGACCGGGCCGGAGGCAACGGGCCGGGCGACTGCCCAGACGGTTCCTGCGGAGTTGGGAGTCTATGTCCATGTGCCCTTTTGTGCAACGACCTGCGATTTCTGCGCCTTCTACCAAACCGTGCCC
>JAUXOH010000238.1 GCA_030682505.1 Candidatus Didemnitutus sp.
CCGGCCGTTTGGACAATGACAGCGAGGGTCTGCTCATTCTGACGACGGACGGCTACCTCGCCAACCGGCTCATGCACCCTTCGAACACCGTGGTGAAGCGTTACCACGTCATCCTGGAGGATGCTTTTCCGGCGAGTCGCATCGGCCAATTGCTGAAGGGTGTCATTGTCGAAGGCGAGCAGCTGCAGGTCGAGCGCGCCCAACTCGTGAACCCCAATCGCGACAAGCTTTCCAGTTCGCTCGACGTGCACTTGCACCACGGCAAGAAGCGCGAGATCCGCCAGTTGTTCCTCGCCCTCGGCTACCCCGTGAAACGCCTGCGCCGCTACCAGATCGGCGCACTGCCGCTGAAAGGAATTCCTTTGCGCGGAGTGAAACAACTTTCTACGAAAGAACTCGCACAACTCTTCGCGACACCTCGTCCCCGCGTCGCTTCCAAGAAACCCGCCCATGAAGATTAGAATCACGCTCCTCGCCCTCTCGCTCTCCACGGTCCAGCTTTCCGCTGATCCGCTCAAGACGGACACGGCCGTTTTCCAGCAGGCCGACGCCAGTTCACCGATCATCACGCAACTCAAGCGCGGCGAGAATGTCGAACCGGCGGGCGACGCGCCCGCCGGTTGGCGGCGGATTTCGGTCACCGGCACCTTTGAGGCCTTTGTGCACAGCCGCGATATTTCGAAGAGCCTCGAAGTGCGCGAAGGCGCCAATCTCGTGACTGCCCCGAGCAAGACCGCGCCGATTCTCTCCGTGGCCCAAAAGACGGACCAAACCGAAATCACCGGTCTGCGCGGCGATTATTGCCAAATCAAGGTCACGAAACAACTCGAAGGGTTCATTGCCATCGGCCAAATGGCGAATCGCCCCGCTGAGAGCGCCTTGGCGCCGATCGCCGGCTCCCCGGTCCCGCCACCAGTGGCCGCGAGCAACGCCCTCGGCCGCGCCGTGCCGTCGGGTAACACGGCCGATCTGCCGCGTCTGTTCAGTGGCACGCTCGTGATTGCGCGCCGTGCTCTCCTCAATCCCAACCCGCCATACGATTATCAGCTGACTGATCTGAGTGGTCGCCGATTTGCCTACGTCGACACCAAGCGATTGGTGCTCACCGGTCGCATCGATTCGTTTCTCGACCAGATCGTGATCGTCACGGGGACGGTGCGAAACACTGTTGATGGCAAGGACCTCGTCGTCATCGCCGAGTCGATGCAGGCGAAGTAAGTCACATCTTTTCTGAACCGACCCGCAGGTCGGATGTTTTCTCCCATGGACATCATCGACGGAAACCAAGTAGCCGCATCCATCATTGCTGAGCTGAAAGCCGAAGTCGGCACTTTCAGCGGCCGTAAACCCTGCATCGCTCTCGTGCGCGTGGGCGACGATCCAGCGTCAGTCTCCTATGTGAAAAAGAAACAGGTGACGGCGGCCGAGATCGGGATGGAAAGCCGGCTCCTCTTGCAGCCTGCCACGATCACTCAAGACGAACTTTGTGCGGTGATCGATGGCCTCAACGCCGATGAGACGGTTGATGGCATCCTCGTGCAATCGCCGCTGCCCAAGGGAATAGCGGAGGTCGCGGTTTTCCGCCGCATCGCCGCCCATAAGGACGTCGACGGATTCCATACGCTCAATCTCGGCAAACTCGCCCAAGAAGACGAAACGGGATTCGTCGCCTGCACCCCGGCAGGAATCATGGAATTATTGCAGCGTGCGGGAGTAAAACTCACCGGCAAGCATGTCGTCGTCCTCGGGCGCAGCCTCATCGTCGGAAAGCCAGCCGCCTTGCTGGCCATGCAACGCAAGGAATGGGCCAACGCCACGGTCACCGTCTGCCATTCGCAAACGGCCAATCTTCCCTCCATCACTCGGCAAGCCGACGTGCTCATTGCGGCGATCGGCAAAGCCGAATTCGTCACCGCCGAAATGGTGAAACCAGGTGCCGTGGTCATCGACGTCGGCGTGAATCGCGTGCCCGACGCGACCCGCAAGACCGGTTACCGCCTCACCGGCGATGTGCATTTTCCGACCGTATCCCCCCTGTGCTCAAAGATCACTCCGGTGCCCGGCGGCGTCGGCCCAATGACCGTCGCCATGCTGATGAAAAACACGGTCAAGGCCTATCGCCAGAACCAGCTCACACCTAGGTAATTAACCCCGGCAATCTCCTGCACCCCACGCTTGCCTCGGCGAGCTGGGAAAGTTTGTGTCGTAACCGCACTCATGGCCGCCCCAAAGATTCTCGTCGTCGACGATCAACCCATCAACGTCCAGCTCCTGAAGCGAAAGCTCGAGCGTGAGGGGATGGAAGTTTCGGCCGCTTACTCCGGTTTGGAAGCGCTGGATCACGTGGCGGTGGACATGCCCGACTTGATCCTCCTCGACGTCATGATGCCCGACATGGATGGCATCGAGGTCTGCCAACGCCTGCAGAGCGATCCGGTGACCAAGATCATTCCGATCATCTTCATCACGGCCCGCTCCTCGAAAGAGGGCAAAATCGAAGGTCTGGGCGTCGGCGCAGTCGATTACATCACCAAGCCCATCGATCTCGACGAAACCCTGGCCCGGGTGCAAACGCAGCTGCGATTCGTCCACATGAATCGCGAGTTGCTCGAGCTGCAACGGCGCCTCGGCGAATCCCGCCGCTCGGCGGCCTTGGGTGCGGTCACTCAAGGCATCGCGCACAATCTGAACAATCTCCTCGGAGTCGTGATCGGCTACGTCGACCTCATCTCGGCGTATCACGAAAAACCCGAGTTGGTGAAGAAAAACGCCCGCCATTTGGAGGATGCGGTCAATCGCATCGTCGTTATCATCAAGCAACTCACCAACCTGGTCGTGAAGAACAAGCCGGCGCTGATCAGCAGCGAATTGCCGCGCCTGTTGGAAGGCAGCGTTTACCGCTACCAAACTGAGCAACGGATTGATCAACCGGTCACGATTGAGAATCCCCTCGGCGATATTTCCATCGAGACGAATGTCGAAGTCTTTGAAGACTCCCTCGCAAAATTGCTGATCAACGCGTGGGAAAGCTACCTCGACGCACCGGACGATCAACGCCGCATCACGCTGCGCACCGCCATGCTGCAGATGGAAGAAGGCGGCCAGCAAATCGTCGTTCACGTCGAAGACAACGGGAACGGCCTGCAGGAGGAGATTCGCGATCACGTTTTCGAGCCCTTCATCAGTTCGAAGCACACCGTCGGTGTCGGCATGGGTCTGACCGTCGCGCGTCATTCGATCCGCAGCCTCGGCGGCGAAGTCTCTCTGGCCGCCAATCCCAAGGGCGGCGCGATTGCCAGTCTGCGTCACCCGCTCGTGCGCACCAAGTCGCGGTCCTGACCCGGCGAAAACCGGCGGGCGCTTTTCAGGGAAGGACTTCGACCCAAAACGGCGCGAACACCTCCGCGCCACCCAAGTTCACCTGCGCCCAGATCACGTAGCGACCGGGTTGAGGAATCGTCACCTTGAACGAAAGCTGCGGCTGGAGGGCATCGGGCGACTGGGTGAGATCGGCCTGCTCCGGATGCAGATGGGCGAAGCCGGAGCGCGCCTCGTCAAACGCGACGAGGTGCGCAAATGCCCCCATCACCGGCTGCATCGGGACGGGTATCTTGGTGGTGCCCGGGCTCTCGATCTTGAATTTCAGCTCCGCCGCAATGCCGGCGCGGAAATAAGGGGGCGTCAGCAATTCGAAATTGAACCCGGCGGCCTGCCAGAGGCTGTTTGTGCTCCGCGTCACCCGGGCCACATCACCCGGCACGACGAAATCCACCGACGCATACAAGCCACGCGCGGTGGCCGCCGGGGTGAAATCCGCAAAAACCCGATAGATGCCCGCACGGGTTGGCGCCATTTCAAATACCCATTCTCCCACTCTCGCGCCGGGCTCCGGGTGCACGTGCTGATAATCATTCAGCGTCGGATCGACCACCAGCAGGTGCAATTTGCGGGTATGAGCCACGAGCAGATCCGCCGGACCAATCGGTTTCCCGTTGGCGGT
>JAUXOH010000250.1 GCA_030682505.1 Candidatus Didemnitutus sp.
TCGTCTGCGGCGATGGGGGCAACGCGGCCTCGTTGGGCCGCACCGACTACGACGACATCCTCACCAACTTCTCGCCCCTGGCGAAGCGCCGGGCCGACCAGTCCCCCCGCTTCCCCAACCAGCGCGAAGAGATCGACCTGCTCATCGCCACTGACTGCATCAGCGAGGGACAGAACCTCCAGGACTGCGATCTGCTCGTCAACTACGATATCCACTGGAACCCGGTCCGCATCATCCAGCGCTTTGGCCGCATCGACCGCATCGGGTCGCGCAACGACGCCGTGCAGCTCGTGAACTTCTGGCCGGTGGCCGACCTCGACCGCTACCTCGGTGTAAAGCACCGCGTCGAAGCGCGCATGGCGCTCGTCGACCTCGCCGCCACGCAGACCGACAACCTCCTCGACACGACCCAACTCGAGGAACTCATCAAGGAGGACCTTCTCTTCCGCGACCGGCAGCTCAAGCGCCTGAAGGACGAGGTTCTCGACCTCGAGGATCTCGACGACTCCGTCTCGCTCACGGACTTCTCCCTCGATGAATTCCGGCAGGATCTCTTGAATTTTCTACAGGCGCACAAGGACGAGTTGGAGCGTGCCCCAGCCGGCCTATACGCCGTTGTCCCTCCCGCAGCAGAAATCCCGATGGCGCAGCCAGGTGTCATCTACTGCCTGCGCCTGAAAGCAGAATCGGACTCCGCAGTCAGCGAAAAGATCAATCCGCTCGCGCCGCATTACCTCGTTTATGTGCAGGCCGATGGCGACGTCCGTCTCGCATTCGTTCAGGCCAAGACGATCCTCAACCTCTTCCGCTCACTCGCCCTTGGGAAGTCCGAGCCCTACGAAGAGTTGTGCCGCCTCTTCGATCGGCAGACCGACCAAGGCGCCGACATGGGTGCCTACACCGGCCTCATCGCCAAGGCCGTCGAGTCCATCACCGCCACTTTCCAGACGCGCCTCGCCACCGGGCTCCAGGGCGGTCGCGACTTCGTGTTGCCCACGACCGACGAGCAACCCCAGGACGACGGGACCGCCTTCGAACTGGTCACCTGGCTCGTGTTGCTTGCACCCACCCCGGCCTCCGGGTGAATGTAGCCGCCATGTCCGGGAAGAAATCCATCTTCGTCAGCTCGGTGCAGAAGGAACTGGCCGCCGAGCGCCGGGCGTTGAAGGACTACATCCACGGCGATCCGCTGCTGCGCCAGTTCTTCGAGGTTTTCCTGTTTGAGGATTTGCCCGCCACCGATCGCCGGGCCGACGACGCCTATCTGGCCGAGGTGGACCGGTCGGCGATCTACCTCGGGCTGTTTGGTCAGGATTACGGTTCCGAGGATGCGTCGGGACTCTCGCCCACCGAACACGAGTTCGACCGGGCCACCGCTCTCGGCAAACCGCGCTTCATCTACGTCCGCGGCCACGACGACTCCGGCCGCCACCCGAAAATGCAGGCGCTCATCCGCCGGGCAGGCGAACAACTTATCCGCCGTCGTTTCGGTGGCACCGCGGAACTCAATGCCGCGGTTTACGCCAGTCTGGTGGATTACCTGGGCCACACGGGGCTTCTGCATTCACTGCCCTTCGACGCCGCCGCCTGCGTCGGCGCGACACCGGCCGATCTCGCCCCCGACCGACTCGATGCCTTTCTCGCCCGCGCCCAGGCCACCCGCGGTTACGCCTTGGGCCCGGGCACGCCCATGGCCGATGCCCTTACGCATCTGAATCTGCTCGAGGCCGGCGTGCCCAACCATGCGGCAATCCTGCTTTTCGGCACGGCTCCGCAACGCTGGCTGCCGACCTCCCTCGTCAAGTGCCTGCACTTCCACGGCACGGAGGTCCGCAAGCCCATTCCTTCCCACCAGGAGTATCGCGGCACGGTCTTCGCCCTCGTGGATCAGGCGGTGGACTTCGTCATGTCCAAGATTGACCGCCGCGTCGGCACCCGGGCGGAGGGCAACGCCGTCCCCGTCTCCTACGAACTGCCCCGTGAGGCCGTGGCCGAGGCCATCGTCAATGCCATCGCCCACCGCGATTATGCGTCGAACGCCTCCGTGCAGGTCATGCTCTTCTCCGACCGGCTGGAAATCTGGAATCCCGGCGAGCTGCCGGCCCCGCTCACGCCCGACCGCCTGACCCGCCCGCACGCCTCCATCCCCCGCAATCCCCTGCTCGCCGGCCCGCTCTTCCTCGCCGGCTACATCGAGCAGGCCGGCACCGGCACGCTCGACATGATCGCCCTGTCGCGCGAAGCAGGCTTGAAGGCGCCGGAGTTCCGCCAGGATGGCGGGCAGTTTGTCCAGACGCTCTGGCGGCCGATCCCGACTCCGACCGGACAAGCTGACGGACAGGTCACCACGCAAGTCACCACGCAAGATAACCTGCAGGAGGAGAGGGTCTTGTCGGAACTTGCCCAAGCGTTGGCCCTGCCCACCGCGCAAGCTACCGCGCAGGCTGCCGCGCAAGTCGCCAAAATCCTGAGCGCAGCGGGACCGAGCCTCGGGACCCCACGCGAAAACCTCCAAACGGCCGCCGGCATCGACCATCGGGAGCACTTCCGCAAAGCCTACCTTGAGCCCTTGGTCACGGCCGGTTGGCTGGAGCGCACCATCCTCGAAAAGCCCACCAGCCCCCACCAAAAATACCGCCTCACCCCCAAGGGCCGCGCCTGGCTCGATCAGACCACCAGCCCCTAAACCGTTCTCTGTCCTCCGATCTCCGTCCTCTTCTCCCCGTCTACTGCCCCCATGCCCTCCAACCCCGAATTCCTGAAGCAGATCGAGTCCGCCCTTGCCGCCTTCGGCAGCGCGTCGCTCCTCGATGCCTCGCTCGGCCTCCTTGGCACGCTTGGCTATCGGAGCGAGCGTCGGATGAAGCTCCGCTCGACGGATGCGCAGGGGTTCCTCGGCACATTCGATCGCGCCAAGACGCTCAACCACGAGCGGACCCTGCTCGCTGACTGGCAGCGCGTGGAGTTCCTCTTCCAAATCACGGACTCGGAAATTCAGTCGGCAACGACCGGTGTCGAAGAGCTGGCATTCGACAGCAAGGGCCAGTTCGACGGCGCGCAAATCAACAGCTTTCTCTTCCTCGCCGTCGAACTGCGCCCTGCATCCGCCCGCACCGGCGAGCGCAAAGGGCAGCACTACAACCGCACCGAGCTGGCCGGCGTCACCCGCGCCCTAAACCGCCTGTTCGACATGCCGGCGCTGCTTGTCTTCAAGCACGGCGACGCCGTTTCCATTGGCATCATCCACCGCC
>JAUXOH010000251.1 GCA_030682505.1 Candidatus Didemnitutus sp.
GCGGTGAAGTGAAGCCCACCATGGTCACGCTCGACAAAGCGTTCGTGAAGACCATCACCCACGTCGTCACCGCCACCGGTAAGGTGCAGCCTGAAACCGAGGTGAAGATTTCTCCGGAAGTGGCCGGTGAGCTCATCGAAATCGCGGTCAAGGAAGGCGAGACCGTCAAGAAAGGCGCCCTGCTCGTGAGGATCAAACCCGATTTCTACAAGGCCCAGCTCGAACAACAGGACGCTTCCCTCGCTTCCGCCCGCGCCACCAGCGTGCTCAGCCAAGCCAGGCTTTCGAAAGCCGAGCAGGATTTCAGGCAGGCCAACGACCTTTTCGAAAAGAAACTCATCTCCGACGCCGAGTTCCTCGTCGCGCGCACGAATCTCGACGTGGCCCGGGCCGACTTTGATTCCTCCCTCGCCCAGATTCGCCGCACCGAGGGTTCGGTCGACCAGTCGCGCGACCAACTGGCCAAGACGACGATGTACTCGCCGATCGAGGGTTCCATCAGCTCGCTCACGAGCGAGGTCGGTGAACGCGTCGTCGGCACCAACCAATTTGCGGGCACCGAGATCATGCGCATTGCCAATCTCGACAGCATGGAGGTACGGGTGAAGGTCAACGAGAACGACATCGTCAACGTCAAGATTGGCGATCGTGTGATCGTGACCGTCGATGCCTTTCCCGGCCGCCGCTTCGAAGGCAAGGTGCGCGAAATCAGCAGCTCGGCTTTGAGCGTTGGCTCCACGGGCAATTCCGCCGCTGCCCTCGCGGCCTCCGCTTCCGACGAAGTCACCAATTTCCTCGTCAAGGTCAGCATCACCGAGGCTGACAACCGTCTGCGCCCGGGCATGAGCGCGACCGTGGATATCGAAACTGAAACCGTCGCCAACGTGGTGGCTGTTCCCATCCAGAGCGTCACCGTGCGCGCTGAAGGCGGAAAATCCACCGAGCAGCTGCAGAAGGAGCGCGCCAAGGAAGCGAAGGAGCGTTCGGGCAACGACCTCGATCTCGTCACCGAACGCGACGAGGCCCGCCGCTCCCTCGAGCGCCTGCAACGGGTTGTTTTCGTCAAGACCGACGACAAGGTCGTTATGCGCAAGGTTGAAACCGGCATCGCCGACAACACCCATATTGAAGTGAAGGATGGGGTCAAAGCGGGTGAGGAAGTTGTCTCCGGCAGCTACGCCGCCATCAGCCGCCACCTCAAGGACGGGGCCAAAGTGATGGTGGAGAAGCCCAAGAAGGACGAAAACAAGTAATCGGCGGGGCGCGGCCCCGACGGCGCCCCCTCTCCACATCCATGAGTTCACCCGTCTCCACCAACTCCACCGAGCGCATTTCCCGTCCGCCGGGCGCCCTCGTCATCGATATCCAAGGCGTCACCAAGCTCTACAAGATGGGCGAGGAAACCGTGCACGCCCTGCGGGGAGTCGCGCTCCAGGTGCACCGCAACGAATACATTGCCATCATGGGCCCCTCGGGCTCGGGCAAGTCGACGTTGATGAACATGCTCGGGTGCCTCGATACGCCGACCTGTGGCCACTACGAGTTCTCCGGCAAGGGCGTTTCGGCCATGACCGACGACGAGCTCGCCGAAATCCGTAACCGCGAAATCGGTTTCGTCTTCCAGACGTTCAACCTGTTGCCGCGCTCCACCTCGCTCGCCAACGTCGAACTCCCGCTGATCTACGCCGGCATGGGACCGGACAAGCGGCGGGCCCAAGCGATCCACGCGTTGGAAAGCGTCGGATTGGGCGACCGCATGAGCCACAAGCCGAACGAACTTTCTGGCGGTCAACGCCAACGGGTCGCCATCGCGCGTGCCCTCGTCAACAACCCCTCGATCATCCTTGCCGACGAACCGACCGGCAATCTCGACTCCCGCACCGGGGAGGAGATCATGCAGCTCTTCGAGGACCTCTATGCGCAAGGCAACACCATCATCGTCGTCACGCACGAGGAAGATATCGCCCGGCATGCCCGGCGCATCGTCCGCTTGCGCGACGGCCTGATCGAATCTGACGAACGCCAGGCCTGAGCTGCGACCCGGGACTCTGCCCGCCCGATGTCGAGCCATCCCTTCCCCCTCTCTCCATGATCCGCTTTTTCTACGAATTCTCCGAATCGTTCCGCATCGGGTGGGCGCAGATCCGCGCCAACAAGCTGCGGTCCGTCCTGACGGCCTTGGGCGTGATCATTGGCATTGTGGCGGTGACCCTCATGGGCACCGCGATTCGCGGCATTGACACCGGTTTCCAGAACAGCCTCGCCATGCTCGGCGATGATGTTCTCTACGTGCAAAAGTGGCCCTGGGGTCCGGTGGAGGATTGGTGGAATTACAACAATCGCCCGAACATCAAGCCGCAGGACGCCGCGGCCCTGAATCGCATCATTCAAGGCACGAGGAATTCCACGTTGGAGCTCGCCGTGCCGGTCGTGGCCAGCGGCCGGTCCGTCAAGTTGGGCGACGCGAAACTCAACGGGGTGTTCATCATCGGCACGGAGGCAGACTATGCCCGCATCAGCGGAGCGGAATACGAGGAAGGCCGGTTGTTCAACGACACCGAGGCCGGTGCCGGCCGCGAGGTCTGCGTGCTGGGTTTCGATATCGCGCAGGCCCTTTTTCCAACGCGATCACCGCTCGGTCATCTCGTCACCATCGGCGGGCATCCGTTCGAGGTCGTCGGGGTCTTCGCCAAGCAGGGGGAGTTTCTGGGACTTTTCAGCTTCGACAACCAGACGATTGTGCCGCTCCAGGCCTACCAGAAATATTTCTCCACCCGCCGGGGAGCGGAACTGCGGGTGAAGATGAAGGACAAGAACGATCTCGTGAACTCGCGGGATGAACTGATCGGTGCCATGCGCCGGGTGCGCGGCCAATTGCCCGGGGAACGCGACAATTTCTCCATCAACGAGCAGCAGGCGTTCAAGGCCCAGCTCGATCCCGTGAAGCAAGGCATCGCCATGGCGGGGCTCTTCATCACCGGCCTGTCGCTGTTTGTCGGGGCGATCGGCATCATGAACATCACGTTCGTTTCCGTGAAGGAACGCACGAAGGAGATCGGCACGCGCAAGGCGCTCGGCGCCCGCCGCCGCTCGATCCTGATGCAGTTCCTGATCGAAGCCGTGTCGATCTGCCTGATCGGCGGAGCCGTGGGCATGGTGGTATCGTTCACGCTTTTCCTCGGCATCCAACAGGCCGCGCCCAGTTTTCCGGTCGAGTTTTCGCCCGACCTCGTGCTCGTGAGCATGATCGTGTCGGTCGTCACGGGGGTGGTTTCCGGGTTTGCCCCGGCCTATGGCGCATCCCGCCTCGATCCGGTGGTCGCCCTCCGTTACGAGTAATCCTTTGCCGCTCACGTCATGAAATTTTTCGAAATCCTCCGGATGGCGCTCGGCTCGCTCGGCGTGAACAAGCTCCGTTCGATGCTCACGATGCTGGGCATCACCATCGGCGTCTTTTCCGTGATCGGGGTCATGACCGCCGTGACGGCGCTGCGCTCGTCCATCGAATCGGGGCTGAGCTTCCTCGGCTCCAACATGTTTCAGTTCGCGAAGTTCCCGGTCACGGGCGGAGGCAACGACAACAGCCGCCGGCGCTATGAATTGCGCCGCGACATCACCCTCGATCAGGCCATGCGCTACCAGCGGCTGATGGAAGAGGTCGCGACGACTGTTTGCTTGAAGGTCTTTGATCGTTCCGGTCCGCATGCAGCCTACAAGAACCGGAAGACGATTCCGGGTCTGACCTTCACGGGCACGAACGAACATTTCATCACCGCCAATCAGTATGCGATCGCGACGGGGCGCAACTTTACCGCCGGCGATATCGAGCTGGCGCGACCCCTGATCGTCATCGGGCAGGACCTCGTGACGAAACTCTTCCCGTCCGAAAATCCCCTCGGCAAACAAATCAAGGTGCGCGACCGACCCTACACGGTCATCGGGACGTTTGCCGCGAAAGGCAGCTCCTTTGGCGGCAGCGGTGACTCCATCGCCATGATTCCGATCACGCGCTTTCTCTCCGATTTCGGCAGTGAGCGGGTCACGGTCAACATCGCCACCCAGGCCCTCTCGCAGACCATTTACAACGAGACGATCGACAAGGGCATCACGGCCATGCGGATTGTGCGCGGGTTGGGGCCCGAGGAGGAAAACGATTTTGAGCTCTACTCGAACGATTCGCTAATTTCCGTTTTCGCCAAGGTCGCCGACATCATTGCGGCCGGCTCGTTTGTCATCAGTGGCATCGCCCTGCTCGCGGCGGGGGTCGGCATCATGAACATCATGCTGGTGAGCGTGACGGAGCGCACCAAGGAGATCGGCATCCGGAAATCCATCGGGGCGCGGAAGAAGAACATCCTGACCCAGTTTCTCATCGAATCCGTGGCGATCTCCCTGATGGGAGGCGTGGTGGGGATTCTTCTCGGCGTGCTCGGCGGCAACGGGCTGGCCTTGGCCCTCAATGCCTCAGTGGTCTTTCCCTGGGACTGGGCGGCCATCGGCTTGGTGGTCTGCTCCGCCATCGGAATCGGCTTCGGTTTCTATCCGGCGTGGAAGGCCGCGTCGCTCGATCCCATCGAGGCGCTGCGGTTCGAATAGCCCAATCGCACGACGTTTCCGAATTGCGATTGTCGCGGGCTGCCGGTCCCGCTTGTATGGGCCGTGCCGTGCACCTGAAGTTTCGATTCAATTCTGCGCTCCGCCGCGAGCTCGCCCCGGGTGACCGTCGGCGGTGGTTTCTGGGGTCGATTGCCCTCCGCGTCGAACTTCGGGCGGTGTCCCTTTGGACCTTCGAGGTCTACTGGCGTCGCCTGCTGCTCGGTTCGTCTGCCGTGATGCTGGCGGGCTACCTCGGCGCGACGACCGCGCTGTTCTACTGGTTGGGACGGAATCCGCAGAACCAGGTGGGTTGGACTGATATCCTGCTCGCTCCGGTGCGGTGGGAAGAATTTCGCGAACGACGCGGTGACACCGCGATTGCCACGGCGATGGTCCGGCTGAAAGAACGCGATTACGTGGAGGGCTTTCACGGTCTGCGCGTCGGTCTCGCCCGGTCGCCCGGAAATGTGAAAGGACGCCTCGCGTTGGCGAGTCTCTACCGCGGGCACGATCCGGCGCAGGCCCTCAAGGTGCTCGAGGCCGGTTTGAATTTCTCGGCCCACGATCCGGACTTTCTGAGCGTGCTGTTTGGCTTCTACGCCGCCCAGCGAGCCCACGGGCGAGCGCTCGAAATAATCGCGGAGCTCCTCGCTCCCGCCCGCCAGCCGCCGTTGCCAGGCGAGGCGCGGCACCTGCTGGCAGCGACCCGGGCCGCGTTGCTGATTGAAAAGGGCCGCGCTGCCGAGGCACAGGCGGAATTTGCCCGGCTGCCGCTCGCGCGGGCGCCCGGAATGGAGGATTTCCGGATCGAAGCGGAATTGGCGATCGCTGCGGACGACGCCGGCGCGCTTGAAGGGGCCTTGCGCCGTATGCGGG
>JAUXOH010000260.1 GCA_030682505.1 Candidatus Didemnitutus sp.
GGGAACCGGAATCGGAGTAAGGAAAGGCAGCGTCAGCACCACGACGACCAGCAAGTAGGCCCGTCCGCGCATGACGTAAATCACCTCGCGCAGCGTTACCGCGCGCGTGGCGGCGCGCGCCTGCAGGTCGGCCAGTTCCTCGGAAAGTTTGCGGACCTTGCCCGGCTGCCGGACAATGCTTGCTTCCTCCTTCACCGGCCACGCCGCCTCTCGGTCTGGCCCGGGGCCGCTAGGTTCCTCGTTTGTTGCCATACAGCTCCACGTGCAAGCGGTGCGCATAACGGTAGCCGCGCGCTTTGCACTGCGCGCTGAGCCACGCACTGCGCGCGCGCAGCACTTCGATGCTCGTGCCCTCCGGCATGAGCAAAATCTTGCTGGGCGGCACCGCGCAGTTCGTTTCGCGCATCATCGCCTCGATCTCGTCGAGGTCGGTCTCGGTCCCGACGACAAACTTCAACTGATAATTGCCCGATCCAATCCAGTCCGCCACCACTCCGGGTTGCCACCGCCGTGCTTCGTGCTTCTTCCGCCAGGTGTCGTCGAGTCGCTGGTCCGGCGCGGAGTGCGCCAGTTTCGGACTGAGCGAAGCGAGGTCGAAAGCGATGCCGCCGGGTGACACCGTGGCGGCGGTCTCGATGGTGATGTGGTAGGCCCGTTCCTGCAATTGATAGGCCAGTTCGTGGATGCCCGGAGCGATCATGGGCTCGCCGCCGGTCAGGACGACGTGCTTGGCCGGATACTGGATCACCTCGGCCACGATCTCGTCGGGCGTCATTTGCCTGCCCTCGGGATTCCACGAGGCATACGGCGTATCGCACCAATTGCACCGCAGGTTGCAGCCACTGGTGCGGACAAAGACCGACGGCACACCGGTCAATTCGCCCTCGCCCTGCAGGGAATAAAATATTTCTGAGATCAGCATCGGAATGGGTCGAAGCCACTAACCCATACTAAAGACCACGAATCACTGAAAATCCACGGAGGATTTTCGGGGTGCTCAATCTGCGGCCCCGGGAGGGGCGGGCAACGGGTCCTGCGATTCATAGACGGTCGGGTCGGGCATCCCGGCCACCAAGAACGCTTCGCGCCGCTCCACGCAGGTGCCGCACTTGCCGCAATGCATCACCTCGCCCCGGTAGCACGACCAGGTTTTGGCGAAGTCTACCCCGAGCCGCGCGCCTTCGGCCGCGATTCCACCCTTGGTCAACGTGATGAACGGCCGCAGCAGTTGAATCTCCGCGTAGGTTCCCAATTTGAGCGCCTCTCCCATCGCGCGCATG
Organism: Candidatus Didemnitutus sp.; assembly: GCA_030682505.1. Taxonomy (GTDB): domain Bacteria; phylum Verrucomicrobiota; class Verrucomicrobiia; order Opitutales; family Opitutaceae; genus Didemnitutus. The sequence goes on from JAUXOH010000260.1 coordinate 1,281, forward strand.
AATTCCTCGCGGCAATCCGGATAGATCGCGTGGTCGCCCCCGTGGGCGGCGATCACCAGCCCTTCGGCGCCCACGCTCTCGGCGAAACCGCCCGCCACGGACAACATGATGCCATTTCGAAAGGGCACCACGGTTTGTTTCATGTTTTCCGCTTCGTAGTGCCCCTCGGGAATCTCTTCGCCGCCCTTCAAGAGCGCCGAGGCAAAATTTTCTCCAATGAAGGCCAGCGACACGACTCGATGGGGCAACTCGAGCAACTTCGTGTGCCGGACCGCAAAGGGTATCTCGCGGTGGTTGTGCTTCGCTCCGTAATCGAAGCTCAGGACGGCGCGCACGTCGTGCTGTTGCTGCGCCCAATAAAGCGCCACGACCGAATCCATCCCTCCCGAACAGAGCACGACCACTTTCATGCCGGCGAATTGGTCACAAAATCGCACAAATGACACGGTAATAACGGCCCTCGGCCCCCAAGCGGTCCTCGTCGTCGGATTTTCGCCCTCCTTGCCGCGATCGACACCCCGGAATCTCCTTCTGGCCTCGGCCCCTCATCCTGTTAGAAAATTGGGCCGTGCCCTTTCCGCTCATCATCGCCCACCGCGGCGCTTCCGCCGAGAAACCCGAGAACACCCAAGCTGCGTTTCGCCGCGCCCTGGCCCTGCGCGTCGATGGCATCGAGCTCGATGTGCATCTTTCCCGCGACGGAGTGCCCGTGGTGTTTCACGACGCCACCCTTCACCGGCTGGCCGGCGTGCGTGGTCGCGTGACCGAGAAGTCATGGCGCGAAATCTCCCTCCTCCGCGTGCACGGCACCGAACCTATCCCCCGGCTGGTCGACGTCCTGCGGCTCACTCGCGGCCGGGCGATCGTGCAAATTGAACTGAAAACCGGGGCGACCGTCGCACCGGTTTTGCGGGCGGTGAAGACGGCGCGGGCCATGGACTGGGTTGTTTTTGCCTCGTTTGGCGCGGCGACTGTGAAAGAGGCGGCCCGGCTCGCGCCCTCGGTTCCACGCATGTTGATCTCGGAAGGCCAGGGGAGCCCGGCTTCGTTGGCCCGCCGCCTCGCGGCGTGCTCGGCCAGCGGATTGAGCGTCAATCACCGGGCGGTGCGCTCGGCCGCATTCGTCTCCTACTTCCATGCCCGTTCCTTTTCGGTCTGGTGCTGGACGGTGAATGACTCCGCCGTGGCCATCCGGCTCGTGCAGCGCGGGGTGGATGGAATCTTGGGCGATAATCCGGCCTTGCTGCACCGGGCGGTTTAGCTTTTTTCTTAAGGATTCCTTCGGTCCGTAGGCGGACCTGTTTCATGATTATCCTCCACGACCCCTCTTGCACGGAATACGGCTCCCAGATGCGGCCGGAACAACCCGCGCGCGTTCAACACAGCGTCACGCACCTGCGGGCCGAGCATCCCGACTGGCAATGGCGATTGCCCGCCCTGCCCGATGAGGCCGTGCTGCTTTCCGCCCACACGCCCGCCCTGCTCAAGCGCATTCAACAGGCCCCGGACATCGACGCGGACACGCCGTATTTTCCGAACATCTATCAACACGCCCGTTGCGCCGTGGGCGCGGCGCTCGATGCCGCCCACGCGGCCCTCGGGGGTCAGCGGGCCTTCGCGCTCATGCGTCCGCCCGGCCACCACTGCACGCGCAACCAGGCGATGGGTTTCTGCTACCTCAACCAGATCGCCATCGCGGCCCTCAACGCGCAGGGCGGAGGCAGCGTGCGGGTCGCGGTCTGGGATTTCGACGCGCACCACGGCAACGGCACCGAGGACATTCTCGAGGGGCGGCCCGGGTTGTTTTTTTCCTCGGTGCACCAATTTCCCGGCTACCCCGGCACCGGCACCCGCTCCACGGTCAATTGCCGGAACTTTCCCGTCGCCCCCCACGCGCCACGCGAACAGCACCGGGGCGAACTCGCCCGGTCCTGGGAGGCGGTCCTGAACTTCAAACCCGATCTCGTTCTCGCCTCGGCGGGCTTCGACGCCTACGCGGGCGATCCCCTGACGGAAATGACACTGGCCGGGGAGGATTTTGCCGAACTCGGCCGCTGGATCAGTCAATCGGGCCTTCCGGCGGCCGGCGTGCTCGAGGGCGGTTACAGTCCCGAGCTTCCCCACTTGCTCAATTCCTTCCTGTCCGCCTGGGACCAATGAACTCCTCTTCCACGTGAATTCCATTCCTCATTACCAACTCATCACGACTCCCGAACCGCTGGCGCAGCTCTTTGCCGCTTTCGATCGCGTCGAAGAGCTCTCCATCGATACGGAGGCGGACAATCTCTTTCGCTATCGCACCGCCATCTGCCTGCTGCAAATCAAGGTCGAATCCGAGATCTACCTCGTCGACCTGCTCGCCGACCTGCCCCTCGACGAACTCTGGCAGCGCCTGGCCCAGAAGCACCTCGTCATGCACGGCAGCGACTATGACCTGCGCCTGTTGCGTGGACTCTGCGATTTTCGCCCGCGCAGCCTGTTTGACACCATGTTCGCGGCCCAGCTGCTGAACATCCCGCGCTTCGGCCTCGCGGCCCTCCTCGAGCAACACTTCGGCGTCAAGTTGGACAAGGATCATCAAAAGGCCAACTGGTCACGGCGCCCGATCGATCCGGCCATGGCGGACTATGCCGCGATGGACGTGCACTACCTGCCCGAGCTGCGCGACCTGCTCACCGCCGAACTCGTCCGTCTCGGCCGGCTCGAGTGGTTGCGGCAAAAATGCCAGTGGCAGATCGACGTGGCCCAGGAGGGTTTCGCCGGACCGGATGAGAATTCGTGGCGCGTCAGCGGCGCCGAGAAACTCGGCCCGCTCGGCCTCGCCGTGCTCAACCAAATCTGGCACTGGCGCGAACATTGCGCCGAAAAACTCAACACCCCTCCGTTCAAGGTGACCGGCAACGAAATGCTCATGCGGATCGCTCGCGCCGCCGATGATGGGCTTCCCTTGCACGAAGTGCTCCATGTGCATCTCGGCCGTCGCCATGATCGGCTCTTCTCGAGTTTGAACGATGCCGTGCGGAGCGGCTTCTCCCTCGATCCGAATACGCTGCCGCGCCGCGAGCGCCGCCGTGAATTCAGCCAGATGATGCCCGAGGAACTCTCCCGGCAGGATCGCGCCAAGGCCTACCGCGACCACCTCGCGCGGGAGTTGAATCTCGATCCCACCGTGATCGCCACCCGCTCGCAGCTCGTCTTGCTTGCCCGTGATCCCACGAGTGCCGACGCGGTGCTGCTCCCCTGGCAGGCCGAGTTGCTCAAGGCCGACCCCCGGTGGCAGAGCTAGGTCGGATTTCACCCCCATGGCCGAATCCGCCAATATCGCCCGCCACCTGCCATCGATGGCGACAAGCCAGCCGGATCGCGTTGCCATCAAGGTGCCGCGCGGTCGAACCGGTGACGGACGGATTGATTACCTGGCCCTCTCGTTTCGCGAACTCGACTCCGAGGTCGACGCGTGGGTCGCGCGGCTGGAAGCTCGCGGGGTGCGTCGGGACGACCGGGTGCTGGTCATGGTGCGCCAGGGTTTGCCCCTGATCGCCGCCGCATTCGCACTTTTCAAACTCGGTGCCGTGCCAGTAATCATCGACCCCGGAATGGGTCGGCAAAATTTCCTCTCCTGCGTGGCCCGATCGAAGCCGCGCGTGTTGCTGGGTATTCCCCGCGCCCAACTGCTCAGCTATTTCTTTCGCCGCGCGTTTGGCACGATTGAGGTCCGCGTTTGGGCGAGCGGCTCACCCACGGCCCGCTGTGCCGGAACCGGTCGCGCGCAACTCGCCGAGCGCGCGCCATCGGATCTGGCCGCGGTCCTGTTTACCAGCGGCTCCACGGGGGCGCCCAAGGGAGTGTGCTACGAACACGGCATGTTCGAGGCGCAGGTGCGGCTGATCCGCGAGACCTATGCGATTCAGCCCGGCGAAGTCGATCTGCCGATGCTGCCAATTTTTGCGCTCTTCAATCCGGCCCTCGGCATGACGACCATCGTCCCGGAAATTGATCCCTCGCGCCCGGCCGACGCCGATCCCTCCAAGATCGTGCAGGCCATCCAGCAGGAAGGAGTCACCAACTCTTTTGGTTCACCCACGCTCTGGCGGAAAATCGCCCTCCACTGTCAGTCGAAAGGCATCGTGCTTCCGACCGTCCAGCGCGTGCTCATGGCCGGTGCGCCGGTGCCTCCGGCGCTCTTTCGCGACGTGCAAGCCTTGTTGCCCCATGGCGCGGCCCACAGTCCCTACGGCGCCACCGAAGCGCTGCCGCTGTGCAGTATCTCGGCCGCGCAAATCGATGCCGCCGCCACGTTGACCGGGCGCGGCACGTGCGTCGGCAAGCCCATGGCGGGGATTGAAGTGAAGATCATCGCCCTCAGCGATCGGGCGCTCGATTCACTCGCGAGCGCCCAGGAATTGCCCGCCGGTCAGATTGGCGAGATCATGGTGCGCGGCCCGGTGGTGACGAAGGTCTATGACTTTCTGCCTGATGATACGGTCCGCGCCAAGATCCCCGACATGCCGCCCTGGCACCGGATGGGCGACGTCGGCTATCTCGACGAAAGCGACCGGCTGTGGTTCTGCGGACGCAAGGCCGAGCGGGTCGAAACCCGCGATGGCACGCTCTATCCCGACCAAGTGGAGCCGATCTTCAATGCCCACGCCGGCATCCGTCGCAGTGCCCTCATCGGCCTCGGCCCGCGGGGCTCCCAGCGCGCGGCGTTGGTCGTCGAGCCCATCTCGCAGGCAATCGTGGCCACCCCGTCCCTGCGGCGGAAGCTCGTGCGCGAACTGCGGGCGCTGGGCGCCGCACACCCGCACACCGATCTCATCCGACTGGCCTTCCTTCACCCCCGGTTTCCCGTCGACGTACGGCACAACGCAAAAATCCACCGGCTGAAACTCACCTCGTGGGCGGCCCGCCATTCCGGCTACGAAATGGATAAACGCGATGTGTCGATCGCCTCCCTCCAGCGATGAGCCAGCCGGTCTTCATTACCGGAGCCAGCGGATTCATCGGCGGCAAGATCGCCGAGCGCTTGCTCGCCTTGGGTCGGTCGGTGCGCGTGCTGGCGCGGAACCCGCTGCCGGAACTGGAGAAACTCGGGGCCGAAATTGTGCC
>JAUXOH010000261.1 GCA_030682505.1 Candidatus Didemnitutus sp.
TGAAACCACGATTTCTCGGACCGGAGCGCTGTTGACGGCCGACGCCAGCGAACCGCGATCACTCTCCCAAGCGTGCAGCAGCGCGTAGATCCCCCACGAGGAGAAGCCCACGAGAGCGACGAGCACGACCGCCTTGAACCAACTCCACTGCTGGCGGCGGCGGCCTCGTTTCGACATCGCGCGCGACGTCACTTCCTGGCGGATGTTCCGCCACGAGCGTTCCGTCCCGGAGTTTTCTTTTTCCTCGGTCATCTTTTCGCGGCGTCGGCTGCCCGCTTCCGCTCAAGGGCGGGCGTCACCATTTCCCGGCACAGGGCGTTGAAGTCGAGGCCGACACAGCGCGCGCTCATCGGCAGCAGGCTCGTCTCCTTCATCCCGGGAAGGGTGTTGATCTCGAGCAGGAAAATTTCCCCTTCGTTGGACAGCATGAAATCGGCGCGCGCGTAGTCCCGGCAGCCGCAGGCCGCGAAGGCGGTTTCCGCCACCCGCTGGACTTCGTCGGTCAACTCCATCGCAAGCGCCGCCGGGGCCGTGTAGGTGGTGAGGCCTTTCGTATATTTGCTCGAATAGTCAAACACCCCGGACTTGGGCGCGATCTCGACCACTCCCATCGCTCGGCCCTTGAGGATTCCGACCGTCAATTCCCGGCCGAGAATGCGTTTCTCCGCCAGCCAGTCGCCTTGGCGGATTCCACTCCCCAGCGCGATCTCCAGTCCGGCGCGGCTGGTGACAATCTGCAGACCCACGCTGCTCCCTTGGCAATTCGGCTTCAACACCACCTGATCGCCGCCGAGCGCGGCCGCCAGTTCTGCCGCGCGCGGTTTGTGTTCCGCATCGAAATACCGGCCCGGTGCCACCTGCACTCCCGCCGCCGAGACCACCTGCCGGGTGCGCCATTTGTCAAAGCACAGCCGGCTCCCCTGCTCATCGCAGCCGGCGTAGTGAATCCCCGCTGCTTCGAGCAGGCGGTGCATGCCGCCGTCTTCCCCAAAAACCCCGTGCAACATCGAACAGACCACGTGCCGCGCCGGATCCAGGCCGCCGGGCAGCTCATTCTGGTCCACCACCACGAACTCCGTCGGATGGGAGAACGCCATGCCCGACGCCACGGCCTTCCCCGAACCGAGCGAAACTTCGCGCTCGGCGGAGGTGCCGCCAGCCAGAACTGCCACCACGGGTGAGTTCACAAGACGTCCTTCCAGTTTTGGCCAAACAGCATGACTTCGGGCTCCAGCGTGATGCCGCAACGGGCTTTCACCTCCGCGCGGATCTTGCGCACCAGCGCCAGCACCTCAGCGCCGGTGGCCTGGCCGCGGTTCACAATGAAATTGGCGTGGACCGACGAAACCTCGGCATCCCCCACGCGCGCACCTTTCAGGCCGCAGGCGTCGATCACCTTGCCGGCCGACGTGCCCGGGGGATTCTTGAAAATGCAGCCCGCGCTCGGCTCGCGCGGCTGCGACTCCTGCCGCTTCTTCTGGTAAGTCTCGATCTGCTGCTTGATCACCTGCGCCTCTGCCTGGCCCAGCGGCCGCAGGTAGGCTCCGAGGGCGACCGTGGTCTCAAGCTCGGTACAATGGCGATAGCCGACGTGCAGTTCCGCCTTCTGAAAAATCCGCTTTTCGCCCGCGAGCGTCATCACCTGCACTTCGTCCACGACGTCGAAGGTCCAGCCGTTCATCGCCCCGGCATTCATGCGCAAGGCCCCGCCGACCGAGGCCGGAATGCCTTCCATGAATTCAAATCCCTGCAGGCCGGCCTTCGTGGCGAGGCCGCACAGATTCTTGAGGCGCAATCCCGCCCCGACCCACACCCGACCGTCCGCCTGTGGCGCAAAGGTCTGCCAATTCGGATGCGCCAGGCTGATGACCAAGCCATCCACTCCCTCGTCCGGCACGACGAGATTGGAACCCCGCCCGAGCAGAAGGACCCGCCGCCCCTGTTCCCGCGCGATTTGCAACAGCGTCTGGAGTTCCTCTTCCGTCGTGGGCTCGGCGTAGACGCGCGCCGGCCCGCCGACGCGCATCGTCGTCTTGGGGCCGAGCAATTCGTTTTCGGTCAACTTCACCGTCGCGGCGAGGCGCGCGCGCACGGCCGCGACGAAGCGCGCCCAATCTTTTTCGCCTTCCGCCGCGCGGTGAGCGGCAACAAAGGCGTGCGCCGCCACATCAATGTCCCCGGCTCCCACAAAAACCAGCGTGTCTCCGTCGCGCAGCTCGTGCTGCAAGGCCGCGCCTAGCTTCCGTGCCGAGCCGGAGAAATCGCTGATCTTGCCCGGGTGACCGAGCTTCGCCAGTTCCGCCACGAGGTCGCGGGTATGGCCTCCCGCCACTGGCAGCTCGCTCGCCGCATAGACATCGAGCAGAAAAACCTGCTCGGCCAGGGACAGCGCGGCCGCGAGCTCAACCTTGAATTGCGCCGTGCGGGTGTAGCGATGCGGTTGGAAAACCACCAGCAGGCGACCGGCGTGCCGGCGCAACGTGTTCAGCAAGGCGGTGATCTCGGTCGGATGATGCGCATAATCCTCGAAGATCGCCAACGTGCTCGATGAATGAAGCAGGGTCTGGCGCCGCCG
>JAUXOH010000280.1 GCA_030682505.1 Candidatus Didemnitutus sp.
ATGTTCCGGCCTTTCGCTGGCTGTGGTCGTACCACGACGACACGTGCGAAACCAAGCACCGGTACACGCGACCGGAATTGTCCGCCCTGAGCCGCTCGGTCGGTCTGGACTTGGAGTTTGATTCGTATGCGAATCTGTTGCCGCTGCCGTTGATCCTGGCCCGTCGAAAGCTCTTCCAGCCCCAGGATCCGACCAGTGATGTGCGCTTGTATCCGGCGCCCGTGGAAGCAATGTTCGCCAGCATGGCTTGGCTCGAATTCCTCTGGATGCGCGCCGGTGCTGCCTCCCCAATTGGCAGCTCGGTGTTTGTCGCCGCGCGGAAGCCGATCGCACGATGAAACACCAGGCATTGTTCCGCCGCTCCTTTGCCGGAAAGCGGGTGTTGATTACGGGTGGGCTCGGTTTCATTGGATCGAATCTGGCCCGGGAGCTGGTGCGCTTGGGGGCGAAGGTGACGATCCTTGACGCCTTGATTCCGGAATATGGCGGCAGTCGGCACAACCTCAAAGGCATCGCGGCCAAGGTGCGCGTCCATGTCGCGGATGTGCGTGATCGAAAGCGCTTGCCGGGCTTTGTGCGCGGTCAGGATTTCCTTTTCAATCTTGCCGGGCAAACGAGCCACATGGACTCCATGACCGACCCGGAGACTGATCTGGAGATCAATTGCCGGGCGCAGCTTTCGATTTTGGAGGCGTGTCGGTTGCACAATCCCGGCATCCGGGTCGTCTTCGCCAGCACGCGTCAAATCTACGGGCGCCCGGACTATTTGCCGGTCGACGAGAAGCATCCGCTGCGACCCGTCGATGTGAACGGAATCAACAAGCTGGCGGGTGAGGAGTATCACCTGCTCTACAGTGAAGTGCATGGCGTTCGCAGCACTGTGTTGCGCCTGACCAATACGATTGGTCCGCGCATGAGGGTGCGGGATGCGCGGCAGACTTTTCTGGGGGTTTGGATCAAGCAGGTGCTCAGTGGCGAACCCTTCGAGGTGTGGGGCGGCGAACAGTCGCGCGACTTCACCTACGTCGACGATGCGGTGCAGGCGTTCTTGCTGGCGGCGGCGAAACGCGCGGCCGTGGGAGCCGTTTACAATCTGGGGGGCACCGAGCGAATAACCCTGCTTGACTTGGCCGACCTCGTTGTCGCGGCGGCGGGCGGCGGCCGGTTTGCAATCAAGGCATTTCCCGCCAATCGGAAGAAGATCGATATCGGCGATTATTATGCCGACGACAGGCTGATCCGTCAGGCGTTGGGCTGGTGTCCGCAATGCGGCATTGAGGAGTCGGTGGAGCGAACCGTGGAGTTTTTCCGCGCCGAGTTGCCCCACTACCTTTCGTGCGCCTGATTGACACCTCAGGTGCGACCTGATGGTTTGCGTGACCTCTCACTTTGGTCCCTTCCACCCTTGGCCTCACCCGCGCTCAGCTTCGTCATCCCCTTATTTTTTGGCGCTGAAACCATTCGGGCTCTTGTCAAAGAGATTGAGGGGTTAAGCGTCGAGGGTGGGCATGAGATCGTCTTGGTGAACGATGGGAGTCGCGATGCCACCGCAGCGATTTGCCGGGGGCTGGTTCGAGAAGCGAAGGTGGCGATAACGTTCGTCGAGCACGCGCGAAATTTTGGCGAACACAATGCCGTGCTGACGGGATACCGGCACGCGCGCGGCGCCCACATCGTAAACCTGGATGACGACGGCCAGAACCCTCCGGCTCAAGCGGTGAGACTCTGGGAACATGCCAAGACGAATGGCTTCGATGTCGTCTATGGCCATTACGGGCAAAAGAAACATACCCTCTTTCGCAATCTCGGCAGTTGGTTCACAAATCGGGTGACTGACTACGTGTTGGACAAACCGCGTGGTTTCTATCTTTCCAGTTTTCGCTGTGTGAATGCCTTTGCCGCGCGGGAGGTGGCCGCGCATAGCGGTCCATTCCCTTACATTGATGGGCTGTTGCTTCAGATAACCCAGAACATCAGCTCGCTGGAGGTTGCTCACGAAGCACGACGGGCGGGCGAAAGCGGCTACAGCCTGCGCCGATTGCTGCGGCTGTGGGGGAGCACGTTGGTGAATTTTTCCGTGATGCCCCTGAGGCTCGCCACCTTGCTGGGCTTGGTCATGGCAACGTCGGGCGTCGCCGGTTTGATCTTGGTCTTCGTCCTTCGCCTCATAGACCGCGGCCCGGAGTTTGGCTGGGGATCGCTCATGGGCGCGTTGCTGGTGTTTTCAGGGACCCAGCTCGTCTTGCTGGGGCTGATCGGCGAATACATCGGAAGGATGTTTCTCACCATCAACCAGCGGCCTCAAGCGGTGGTGCGCACGGTCGAGCGCAGCGAGCAGGAGAAGGATTAGTTCCGTCGCGGTTCCGGAAAAAGCACGGCGAATCGTTGCCGGTAGCGTTGCCCAATGACGGCTGGAGAAAATCGTTCGCGGACCGTCTTTGCGGCGGCGGCCCCCAACCGGCCGGCGAGTTCCGGTTCATTGATCAATCGCTGCATTGCGGCCGCGGCATGCTCAATGCTCGGGTTTGCCCACTTTTGACCAGCCTCGTAGGGGCCGTGGGTTTCGCGCAATTCCATCAACTCCCATGGCACCGGCAGACCGTTGGTTGCGTCCAAGTATTCGGCGGTCGCCGACCAGTCAGTGGCGATCACGGGCTTGCCCAGATACATCGCTTCCGCGACTGCCAGACCGAAGCCTTCCGCTCGATGCAGAGAGACAAAGCAGTCACACGATTGTTGGAGCAGAAAAACGTCCGGTCGGCTCAAGGTTTCGTCGAGCAGGGTGACGTGCTGCAGACCCCGGAGCGCGGTCACGAGTTCGGCGTGGGCGGCCGGATTCCTTGCTGGGTTCTGGGTCTTGATCACCAGCCCGACGCCCTGCTCGTCGGGAAACGCGCGCCGATACGCCGCGATCACGGCCAGTGGATTCTTCCGCTCCTGGTAGGAATTGAGATCGTAGGTGAAGAGAAAATGGAAGCGCTCCCGTGACAGACCGAAACGCTGGTGCCCGTCGTCACTGGGCAGCGCGAAGTCGATGGCGTGCGGCATGACATGCACGGGCAGGTCCGTGGTGGCCGCGATCGAGGCGCGAACGAATTCCGAGGGGCACCACACCTCGTCAAAGTAGGCCAACTGCCGGACCCAATGCTGGGGGAACACGGGCAGTTCCCAGGCCCAATAGGCGATGTTGTAGCGATCCCGCCGCAGTTCCGGTCCATGGTGGTGGTCGATCTGGTCGGACACTGGCGGATCAATGTGAAAAACATTGATCGGTTGGTCGGGTTTCTCTTGGAGCCGGCTCGCGAAGGTGTCGTCCGCGTTGCCGTTGAGACAATTCAACCGCAAGTCGATCAGCGCCGCCGGCAATGACGCGGCGTCGCAGGCCTTGGCCATGCAGCGCACCGATTCACCGATGCCCACGGCTGCCCGAAACCAGCCGATGAGGTTTACGCCCGTCGCGCAGATGGGATGCCGGAGCCGCCGGTTCAGCGCGGGATTGTGCTTGAATTCAAAGATGACCTCGTCGTCACAAACCACCTGCTCGAAGCGCAGACGCCGGTTCAGTGCCTGGCGCCGGGCACGAACCAACCTGCTCCGCCACTTGTTCGGCAGCGGAACGTGCTGTGTCATGCGGCCCAACCATGCTAGGAAGTTGCCCCAAGATACACCGATCAACTCGATGTCCACCCGGGTAGCTTGGTCGGGAAGCACCAGCGGGGCATCCGTACCGAGGTTGAAGTGGCCCAGCGGCAAATCGGCAAACTCCACCCTTTGTTCGCCGTTGATCACGAGCCGGAAACCGATGGACCGCTCCGCCTCGGGATAATTCGCCGGCGCCGGCATCACGAATCCACTGACGACGAAGCTTCGCCCGGGAAAACCGACGGGCAAATTGACCGTGGCGCGATCCCGCAGCCAGACGCTGACCACGTCGCTATCGTCCCGGTAGAAACGCTCCTCCCAGTAGAGTTCGCTGTGCCGCGGGGCGCGCGGTGCACCCGGGGGTAGGTCGAACAGCTGCTGCCAGCGTACCGTTTCCCGGTGGAGCGCGCTCACCAGTACCCGTCGAGCGGCGGAGGGTGGCTTGCTCGACCAGCGGAGGGCGAAGGGCAGGGCAGCCACCGCGCGACGACCGTCGGCGGTCCACGGGCGCGCGAGATGATGTTCAACCTGTTGGCGCGCCCAAGTGAAGGAGCCGTGCTGGATGATCTCCTCGGTCCAGCGTTGGGCGAGCAGGCGGCTGTTACGTTCGTCCTTGATCCCGGTGGGCCCGCGGGCGGCACTTACGTGGTGCCGCACCACGCTGAGGGTCGAGACGACATTGCGTTGGCCGGCCCGGGCCAGACGAAAACACAGATCGACGTCCTCGCCGCCGTTGACGAATTGCGGATCAAAACTGCCGCTATCTAAAAACAATTCTCGTTCAACCAAGCAGCAGGCGGCGGTCACAGCGGGAACGGCGCGCACCGCACGGCGTTGCAGGAACGGGAGTAATTGGGAACGCTCATGCGCCAGCTTGCCGTTGGACAGCACCACAATCCCGGAGTGATCGATCGAGCCATTGTCCACGCGGAGCTGGATGTTGCCGACGACCCCAACACGCTTGGTGCGGTGAGCGGCCGCGAGCAGCGGCTCAAACCAACCGGGCAGCAGGACGAGATCGTTGTTCAGAAACACGAGGAACCGCCCTGTCGCCTCGGCGGCCCCGCGGTTGCACGCGCTGGCGAATCCCAGATTCGACTCATTCAGGATCGCCCGGCAGGGCGCACCCAAGGAGGCGAGCCATTGCCGGGTGCCGTCGGTTGACCCATCGTCGACGAAAATGATCTCATGCTCCAACCCACCGGGTAAAGTCGCCTGCAGGGTTCGAAAACACTCCCGCGTGTAGGCGAGGCAATTGTAGAGCGGAATGACGAAGGAGACCTGCATGCCAACAAGAAATGACGTAGTTCAGCAGCTCGTTCGGCGCACGCTGAATCTTACGTGAGCAGGCGACGCAGGTATTCGCCGTAGGACGACTTGCCGAGCTTGGTGATATTCGCTTCCAGTCCGGAGCGGTCGATCCAGCCTTTCTTGAAAGCAATCTCCTCGAGGCACGCGATCTTCAGGCCGGTGCGGTTCTCGAGGACGTGAACGAAGGTGGCGGCCTCGACCAGTGAATCATGCGTGCCGGTGTCGAGCCAAGCCGTGCCGCGGCCGAAGAGTTCGACGTGGAGATCGCCCCGTTCGAGATAAAGGCGGTTGAGATCGGTGATCTCCAATTCGCCACGTGCTGAGGGTTTCAAGTCGCGGGCGAGGGCCACGACGTCCCGGTCGTAGAAATAAAGGCCGGGGACGGCGTAGTTTGACTTGGGTTGTTTAGGCTTTTCCTCCAGCGAGACCACGCGACCGTCTGGGGCGAACTCCACGACGCCGTACGCGGAGGGGTTGGCGACGTGATAGCCGAAAATCGTGGCACCTTGGGTGCGGGTGTTCGCTCCTTCGAGCGAGTCGACAAACTCTGCGCCATAGAAAAGATTGTCGCCCAACACGAGGGCTGACGATTCGTTGCCGGTCAGAAAACCAGTGTCGGCCGCGATATGAAAGGCTTGGGCCAGACCCTCGGGTTTGGCCTGTGCGGCGTAACTGAACGTCAGCCCGAATTGAGCGCCGTCCCCGAGGAGGCGTTGAAAGAGCGGCAGATCCTGGGGCGTGGAAATCACCAACACCTCGCGAATCCCGGCGAGCATCAAGACCGACAGCGGATAATAGATCATCGGCTTGTCGTAGATCGGCATGAGCTGCTTGCTCACGGCGATGGTCAGCGGGTAGAGGCGGGTGCCGGAGCCGCCGGCGAGGATGATGCCTTTGCGATTCATGGGGTGATCAGGTTTTGGTGCCGAGGCGTTCGCGGGCGTATTTCTTGGAAGTGATGTCCGCCGTCCATTCGCGATGGGTCAGATACCAAGCGACGGTCTTTTCAATCCCGGAGGCGAATGATTCCGCCGGCGACCAGCCGAACTCCTGGTTGATTTTGGTGCAGTCGATGGCATAGCGCCGGTCGTGTCCCGGCCGGTCCTGCACGTAAGTAATGAGCGAGGTGTAGCTCGTGCCGTCGGCGCGTGGCACCTTTTGGTCCAACAGGGAACAAATGGTTTTTACGATCTCGAGGTTCGGTTGTTCGTTCAAGCCGCCGATGTTGTAGGTCTCACCGATGCGGCCTTTTTGCAACACGAGCCAGATGGCGCGAGCGTGATCCTCGACATAGAGCCAGTCGCGGATCTGCATGCCGTCGCCGTAGACCGGCAGGGGTTTGCCCTCCAGGGCGTTGAGAATCATCAGCGGAATGAGCTTCTCCGGGAAGTGATACGGGCCGTAATTGTTCGAGCAGTTGGTCGTGAGCGTTGGCAGACCGTAGGTGTGCTGGTAGGCCCGGACCAGATGGTCGCTCGCAGCCTTGGAGGCGGCATAAGGTGAGTTGGGCTCGAAGTTGTGTTGCTCGGTGAACGCCGGGGCGCCGGGCGCCAGAGACCCGTAGACTTCGTCGGTGGAGACGTGCAGGAGGCGGAAGGCGCCTTTCTTGGACGCGGGAAGCCCCGTCCAATGCTGTTTGGCGCCATTGAGCAGGCGCAGGGTGCCGATGACGTTGGTCTGCAGGAAGGGCTCGGGTGAATCGATTGAGCGATCCACGTGCGACTCGGCGGCGAAGTTGACGACGGCGTCGATCTGGTGCTCCGCCAGCAGACGCGCAACCAGCGCGGCGTCGCCGATGTCGCCGTGCGCAAAGACATAGCGCGGGTCGTCCGCGAGGTCGGCAAGGTTGGCGGGGTTGCCCGCGTAGGTCAGCGCGTCGAGGTTGACGAGCTTCGCCAAGGGGGAGTCCTTTTCGGTCAACCGCTGGCGGATGAAATTGGAACCAATGAAGCCGCAGCCTCCGGTGACAAGTAGGTTCATGAGTGGAAATCAGTTGGCGCGAACCCAGCGACGCAGGTCGCGTTCGATGGCTTCATGCACTTCGGTCAAGCGGATGCCGGCGGCGGCGAGTTTGGAGGAATCCATCACGCAATTGGAGCGGGGTGTTTTTGCGGCGGTTGCCATGAACTCGGCCTCGTCGGCGAAGAATTCGAACTCCTTGGTCGAAACACCGGTCCGCCGGATGAGCTCGACCACTTCGCGCGTCGTCACCTGGCCGGGATTGGTGACATTGTAGGTGCCGTAGGGGACATTTTTCTCCCAACAGGCAAACGTAGCCGCGACAAACTCGTCGAGCTGGGAAATGGAATTGGCGGCGTCGAGCAGGGTCGCGTAGCGGATCAGTTTGGTCAGGTAGTTGCGCGGACTGTCGACTTCGTTGAAGGGAATGCGCAGCCGCCAAAGGTAGACATTCGGCTCGCCCGCCAGCACTTCTTCCCCGAGGGCCTTGGTGCCGGAATAGAAACTGCAGTTGTTGGTGCGAAAGCTGAAATTGGGCGTATCGGACTCCGTGAAGCCCGAGCCGTCCGGGCGCGACCCGGTGTAGATGCAGCCGGAGGAAACATGGCCCCAAGGGACGCCGGCATCGGCGCAGGCCTTGGCGATAGTGCCGGGCAGTACGGCGTTGCCAAAGAGACACTCGGCCTTGTGCAGTTCGCAGGCATCGACGTTGGGCTTGCCTGTGTAGCCGGCGGCGTTGATGAGGAAGGCCGGTTTCTCGCGGCGCAGGAGCTCGGTGAGGGTGGCGCCGTCGGAGTAGTCCAATTCCGCCCGGCGCAGGTTGCGAAACGGCACACCCTTGCGTTGAAGCAGCGCCTGATAGGCTGCCCCGACATATCCGGAACCTCCGAGTAGGAAAATCATGGGTCGCTCAATACGCCGGGCCTGGAGCAGGAGGTCAACACGGTGTTTCGGCGCCCGCTTGGGTTAGTTGCGGCGGTAGTCGCCCCGGCTGAAATATTTTTCGAGCCACACGTAGGCGCAGATGAAGAAATAGCGGCTGCCCATCTCCTTGATCTTGAGCTTGGCCTCGCCGTATTTGCGGTTGCGCCAGGAGATCGGGATTACGGTCCAGCGATAGCCCCGGACGATGGCCTTGAGCGGGAGCTCAACGGTGAGGTTGAAGTGGGGTGCCATCAGGGGCCGGCAACCGTCGATGACCGTGCGGCGATAGGCCTTGAACGCGTTGGTCGTGTCGTTCAGCGGGATGTTGAAGCCGATCCGGACGAGGAAATTGGCGAGCCGGTTGACGAAGAGCTTCACGCGGGGGTAATCGATGACTTCGCCGCCTTTGATGAAGCGGCTGCCGAAGACGCACTCCCAGCCTTCGTTGAGCAGGCGCCAGTAGCGCACCGCATCCGCGGGCGAGTCGGAAGCGTCGGCCATCATGATCGCGCACGCGTCGCCCCGCATGTGATTGAGTCCGTAGAGCACGGCGCGGCCGAAGCCATGGGGACCGGGATTTTGCACCGGGGCCAAGGTAGGGATGCGCAGCTTGAGTTCCTGCAGCACTTCCCAGGTGCGGTCGCGGCTGCCATCGTCGACCACCACGATCTCATGAGGCACCTCCCCGCGGGAGAAGGTCTCAAAAATATCCGTCAGGGTATGCGGCAACGAGTCCTGCTCATCGCGCGCGGGGATGACGATGGAATAGAGTGTGAGCGTGGAGCTTGCGGACATTTTGCCCCGTTAATCACCCTGATTCCTTCGTTGGGGGCAAGTGCGGTTTTCCTCCAACTACCCGATCCAGATGCAGACTAGAACGGCGCCGACAAATCGAGCCAGCCCGGGTGCTTTTCCCCGTGAAGAGCAATCTCCTCGAGAATTACCGGCGTGGGAGTGGCGGGCTGCCAATCCCACAGGCGCTTGGCCTTGGCCGGATCAAGCACGATCCAAGGGATGTCGAAAGGCCGCGGGGAGCCGTCCTGCGTCACCTCCCGGGCGCCGAACCGTTGCGTGCACCACGTGCTGAGTTGCTTGAGCGACATGGATGAGGCGCTTCCGCCGGAGACATTGCACAGGCGGTCTGCGGCCGACATCCGGCCCGCGGCCAGCTGTTTCTCGAGCAAGGGAGCGAGGTCGCGTGGGTGAAGGCAATCGCGCACCTGGTGACCATGGCCACCGAATCCGAGGTATTTGAGCGGCCGTCTTTGCATCCAACTGTTGATCCAATAGGCGAAGATTCCCTGATCGGCGCGGCCGAATTGACCCGCCCCGGCGAGCACGCCGCAGCGATTGACGAAGACGGGAAAGCCGAAGGTCTCCCCGTATTCGAGTGCCATCGCCTCGGAGGCGAGCTTGGTGGCGCCATAGAGGGAGAGAGGCGCCCCGGTGGAGAAGGACTCGCCGAGGCCGGCGGCGGTCAGACCCGCGGGCAGGGCCGAGCTGGGATCGGGCACGAAGGCATCACTGACGACGGAAACCTTGAGCGCGGCGAGGGGCTCGATCGCGTAGACGCGGCTGGTGCTGAGCAAGATGAAGCCGGCCTTTCGCACCTTGCAGTATTCGAGGAGGTTGATCGTCCCGTTGAGATTGTGCTCCACGAGCTGTCGGCTGCTCGTCTGGCCGTCGACGCCCGCCAAGACACTGGGATTGGCGGCCGCATCAATGACAAAGTCCGCCTCGGGCAGGGAGTCGACATCGCTCGCAGCGCGTAGGTCGGCGTGAAACAGCCTGACCCCGAGGGCCTTCAATTCCGCCCGGTTGGTTTCACTGCCGGGGCGGATGAAATTGTCGAATCCGGCAACGGTGTGGCCGCGGCCCGCCGCGAGGAGCTCGCGTGCCAACGCGCTGCCGACAAATCCACACACGCCCGAAATCAGAATTCGCATTGTCTGGTGAGCTAAGCAGCGGGCATTTCAGAGGGGAAGCGGGAAATGGGAGGATCTCCCCGGTAAACCCGGACGGGGGTGGCACGTGCCGGCCGCTAGAATGACGCCGTGAGCGAGAAGGAGTAAGTGCGCCCCCGCCAGTCACCGTAGGGCTGCACACCGCTCGGGTCGCTGGTGTTGCGCGGGTAGTCGAAGTCGAAAACGTTGTTTACGCGCAGCTGCGCCCGAAGGCCGTAACGTTGATTCTGCCCGGGAAGCCACCGGCTGAGGTCGGCATGGACGTGGGCGTCGAGTTGCCAGTAGGCCTTGATCTGACTGCTGCCCTGGCTTGCCTGTTCGGACCGGGGCAGAATGCGGGAGTGGAAATAGTGTCCATCGACACCCGTGCCCCAGTTTCGATTTGCCCACGTGGCGCCAAAAAGCGCCCGGTAACGCAGCAGGCCATTGGCAAGGCCGTTGGGATCCTCAAGTTGGTCGACCGTCTCCGACAGTGGGAGGAGCTGTTGGTCGAATTTCTGAAAATACACCACGCGTCCGCGCAATTCGAGGGAACCACTCCCACACTCCATCCACGCGTAGTCCAGGGTGGCGTTCCAATTCTGCGAGTGGCGTCGGGCCGCATTGATGGGTCCCGTGAGCAGCGAGGTGATGCGCCCGAGGGTTTGCGAATCCCCGGGATTGAGCGCGGCCCGCTCGATCCGGTCGGGCAGGACGGCTTCGAGCGTCACGACTTGTTGCGCTTCCAGCCAGACGACTTCGTTGTCTTTGTGCGTGTCGACGAAATCGAGTCCGGCGCGCAGGCGGTGGACCTTGCCGGTTTGATAAATCAGTCCGGCCGTCTGGGTGATGGCCGCCTCGGGCACGATGTTCGGATCAACGATATCAGTGGCAAAAACAGGATAGCGTTCACGCCGCACGGGATCATCGATCTCTGTCTGAGAAAGACCGCCCCCACCGCCGGTGGCCACGCGTCGGCTCATTTGCGGGGTGGGCACGCGATTGGAGGTGGAAACACTGCTGCGAAAAGACAGTCCGCCACCGAAATCGAGTTTCAAGCCGAGGGTGGGAGCGATGTTTGTCTCGCGGGACGTGTCGGCGGCAATGTAACGCACGGCGAGGTCGGCCTCAAACTTCCTGATCCAGTCGGGCAGCTTGGCGGTGGGGAGTGCAGGACCCTGCAACTCGCCAAAGACGCTGAGCCGCTGCAGGGTGCGGCCGAGCCACGCCTCCGGGGTTCTGGCGAGCGTGCCATCCGCGTAGCGCACCTCGTCGCGGTATCCAGCCAACTCCGTGCGGCGGTAGTCGAAACCAAAATTGAGCACGCCCGTCCCGGTGGGCAATTCGAGGGCTTGATTCGCGATGCGCACGGCTCCGTCGAGCGTTTGGTAGTCACCGAGCGTGACAAACCGGCCGGCAGTTCCGTAGTGCAGCAAGGCGCGCTCATAGAATTCCGCGGGTGGGCCGTGCACTTGAGTGTCGCGCAACGGATGATAGACGCCCTGATCGACGAGTTGCTGCCAGCGTTGGGCGTCGACTCCCGCGAGCCCGCGATAATCCACGACGTTGCGACCGTATTGCCCGTCAAGGGTGACACGCCAGTCGGACGGCAGCTTGATGACGGCCCCGAGCACGAGTGACTCGAAGTCCGTCCGTGCTTCGCTGAAATTCTGGCCCAAAGCAGGAGCAGTCTCGTTGAGCGAAACAAGCACGTCGCGACCGAAGGGATTGAACGGCGACAACGCCGCGAGGGCGAGGTCGGCGGTCAGGACGTCCAGGCCCCGATTGACGACGGTGCGTGAGAACACGCCGTCGAACCCGAGTTGCAACCAAGGGAACAGGTCGTAAACGGCGGCGGCCGCAAAAGCCGCCCGCGTTTGATGCCGCCCGTAGGGATAATCGAAACTGTAGGGCGAGACCGAACGATCGCCGGGAGAGTCAAAAAAAGTCTGGCTGCGTTTGCCTTCGCGCCCGGCGAAGGCCGCGGCACCGCCGTTGCCATCGGCTCCCGGCGCGACCGACGTGAACGAAGGGGTGAGGGCACCAAACAGCGGCGAGCCGTCTGCGCTGCGCACGTTGGGCGTGGCGCGATAAAGCACGTCGTCCACCGCAAATGTCGGCTGCGCGGCGCGGCGTTGCCGGTGTCCCAGCTCGGCTTCCGTGGGTGGAGTGTTGCGAGTGAAACTCGCATTGGCGCGCACGCGCAACCGCCCGTCCAACAACGCCCGGCTGTGCAGGATTGACGTCGCGATTTGCGGGGCGTCGAAGCGACCCAGGGCGTTCGTGAAGGTGGTGGTGATCTCGGTGGAGTTGGCGTCGGCCTCGGGCCGGAGCACGATGTTGATCACCCCGCCGACGGCGTTCCCGCTGAAGAGGGCCGAGGCGGACACGGGCAGCACTTCGACTTGTTGCACCAGGCTGAGGGGAATGAGGTTCACGTCCGGAGGGAGATAGCCGCCCACATTGGTCAGGCCCTCGGGCAGACGCCGACCATTCACCAGCACGACGGTGGCATCCGAACCGTAGGCGCGGAGATTGAGATTCACACTGCCAGAAGTGAAACTGTCGCTGCTGCCATCTTGCTCGGGAGGCAGGGTGCCGGCGGAACTCTCAATGACGGAACGCTGGAGAAATTCGTTGAGATCAACCACGCCGGAACGGGTGATCTGATCACGGTCATAGATCACGAAGGGCAGCGCGGCATTCTCTGAGCGCGGCAGATCCAGATTGCCCGCGGCTACCCGGGGAGTGTTGAGCATCTGACTGTGATCGAACGGTCGCAAATTGGCCGTATTGCCCTGCACGACGAACGGGTCGAGTTTGGTGAAATCATCAGCGGGAACGAAAACCTGTGCTTCCAGCGTCCGGAGCTGACCGGCTTCGATTTTCACTCCCGTGATCGTGATCTCGCGATAAGGCGGAGCCAACGCCTGCAATCGAACGGTGCCGACCGGCAACTCGGCCAGCAAAAATTCCCCGCGCTCGTCGGTGCGCGTGGATTGTGAGCCGCCCACCACCGCAACAACGACATCGCGCGCCGCCGCACCGCCGGCGAGGAGGAACCGGCCCCGCACGGCCCCGGAAACGGCGGCGACTTTGGTCACCACAAACTTGCCTTGGGTGGTGCGCCGGGCGATGAACCCCGTATCGCGGAGCAGTTGGGTGAGGGCGTCTTCCGCTTCGAGCCGACCCGCGACCGCTTGCGACTGCACCTCCTGCAACTGGTCAAACGGGTAGAGCACCTCGACCTTGGCCTGTTGCGAGAATGCCAGCAATGCGTCCGCGGCGCGTTGGGCGGGGAGGGCAAGTTCCACGGGTGCTCCGAATACGCAGGTTCCGACCAGCGCACAGCAGCCGGCAATCCACCGGCTTGTCAGGACATTCGTGCGGCGCATCATCGAGGCTCAGTGCTCGTCGCGCAGACGCACTTCAATTGCGCCGGAGGGATCGCGCGTGGCACGCACGGGAAGAAATTCCTCGAGAGCAGACAAAAATCCATCGAGGTCATCGAGACTATAACGACCACCGACGCGCAAGTCCGCCGCAGTGTCGGTGGCATGAATGGAGCGACCATGGAAACGGGCGAAATGGGCGAGCGCATCGCGCAACGACGTGCCATCGAAGACAATTTGGCCGGTCCTCCAGGCGAGGGCGGCGGCAAGTTCGGCGGAAGTAAGCAGGCGAGCCTTGCCGCGCGCAAACTGCGTGCCCGCGGTCAAGCTAAGGGGAGCGGTGCCGGTCCCATGAGCCGGTCGAACCTGCACGGAGCCCTCCAGGACGGTTACCTCCAGGTTCGTCGGTGTGTCCGCCCGAACGTCGAACTGGGTGCCGGTGACACGCACGGAGCCAGCCGGGGTTTCAACATAGAAAGGTCGGGTGGCGTCGGGGGCGACCGTGAAGAACGCCTGTCCGATGGCGAGGCGGGCGCGGCGTTCACTCCGACCCAATTCGACCTGCAGACTCGTCTGGGCATTGAGTTCGACCTGTGTGCCGTCGGCCAGGGTCAGGGACTGGCGCTGACCGATGGGGGTGGCGAGGTTCTCGGTCTGGGTCGGCGAGCGGCCGAGCCAAAGGACCAGCGCAACTGCCGCGGCTGCAGTCAGCATCACCCCGGCCCATAGCGGACGGGGCAACCAAGGAAGCGGCCGGGCAGTAGATTGCGCGCTGGATTTTTCCGCCGACCGGACCTTGATGCCTTCCAACAACGGCAAGTGCTGCTCGAGGTCGGCAGAAAATTGGCAATAGGACGCTAGCAGAGCGCGATGAACGGGATCGGCGGCGAGCCACCGGTCGAGTGCAGCGCGGTCGTTGACAGAAAGAACGGAACCGTCGAGTCGGGCGGCCCAGAGTGCGGCGGCTTGATCCGCCGCCGGGTTGGCGTGGTGACTGGTGGAATTCATGAATTGCCCTCCGGTTTTGTGGGCGAGAAAGCGGGCTCTGCGGTGGAATCCAGCGCGGATCGCAAGAGGCGGAGCGCGCGGGCGTGCTGTTTCTCCACGGTGCTGATGGCGATCCCGAGTCGGTCGGCGATCTCGCGGTGGGAAAGCAACTCCACTTTGCGCAGCACCAGCACGGCCCGGCAACCAGGGGGCAGATCAGCGATCGCCTGTTCGAGGCGCTTCCACTCTTGATGGGCCATCACTTGTTGCGGGACCCCGGGTTGCGGCGAGGCGGTGGCCTCGAGGTTGACGCTGTCGCGTGCAATGGGCCCCTGCGAACGGCGTTTCAGGCGGTTGATGGCGAGTCTTCGCGCCGTGGTGTAGAGCAGGGCTTCGGGTTTTCGGGCGGCGCCTTGCTCGACGGCCGGGTAGACGCGCAGGTAGGCGTCGTGGGCGATGTCTTGTGCCTC
This sequence comes from Candidatus Didemnitutus sp., assembly GCA_030682505.1. Classification (GTDB taxonomy): domain Bacteria; phylum Verrucomicrobiota; class Verrucomicrobiia; order Opitutales; family Opitutaceae; genus Didemnitutus. The sequence goes on from JAUXOH010000280.1 coordinate 14,629, forward strand.
GG
>JAUXOH010000268.1 GCA_030682505.1 Candidatus Didemnitutus sp.
GGCAATTGGAATCTCAAGTCCGGGTCCAAGGGCAAGGCCGCGTCGCCGAACGACGACACCAAATCCGCCAAGCTGCCCTCCACCGATCCGGATGGTTCACTTGCCGAGATGCGGGAGTGGCTCGCGAAAAACGAATCCGAGGGCAGTCCGCGGGTGACGTCGCGCTACAATTTTCTCGCGGAAGGTGATCTGCAGACCGAGCAGAGTTTCGCTCAGCTCTACGTGCAGGACGACCAGCCCGGCGCCGTGGCGAAGCCGCTCGCCCTCGGTTTCGCGGGAAAAAACGCCGCCGAGTGGATGATGGACAACCGGCACATCATTTACGTTGCCCCGCGCGACCTGAGCGAGAATCCCGACCGCCAATTCGGTCGCAACAGCCTTTACCTGATCGAAATCGAGACCGGCAAGGTCAGCGTTTTTCGCGATGCGGAAGACGAGAGCTACAACCATCCCACCCCGTCGCCCGACGGAAAATGGGTGGCCTACACCGTGCAAACCGGCGGCCCCTTCAGTTTCGATCAATCGAAAGTGGTCCTCAAGCCGACCACGGGCGGGGAACCTCGCGTGCTGACGGCCAACCATGATCGCCAAGCCGGTCAGCCCAAGTGGGCCCGCGACAGTCGCGCCCTTTACTTTACGTCTCCCGATCAAGGACGCTTCCCCCTTTTCCGGATCAACATCGAAAGGCGCACCACCCAGCATCTCACGTGGCAGCCATGGGGCATCCGTAGCTTCGACGTCGGCGCCACCGGTTTGGTGCAGATCGTCACGGCGGCCGAGAATCCCTCCGAACTGCACGTCGCCCATCTCTCGGGCAAGATCAGCAAGCAGCTCACCCGGCACAACGCGGATTGGCTGAAGGGAAAGAAGCTCTCCGCCTACGTGAGGCACTCTTTCGAAAACGAGCAGGCCATGCGCGTCGATTACTGGACGATGAAGCCAACAGAGTTCGATCCGGTCAAAAAATATCCCTTGCTCGTCAACATCCACGGCGGCCCGACCGCGATGTGGGGTCCGGGCGAGGAAAGCATGTGGTTCGAGTTTCAGTACTTCGCCGCCAAGGGCTACGCGATCGTCTTCGCCAATCCGCGCGGCTCGGGTGGTTACGGGCGCGAATTTCAGCGCGCCAACTACCGCGACTGGGGCGCGGGTCCGGCGAGCGACGTGCTCGCTGCCGCCACCGAGGCGGCCAAGCAGCCCTTCATCGATGCCGACCGTCAGGTCGTGACCGGCGGTTCCTACGGCGGATACCTCACCGCGTGGATTGTCGCGCACGACCACCGCTTCAAGGCCGCCGTGGCGCAACGCGGCGTCTACGACCTCATCCCGTTTTTTGGCGAGGGCAACGCGTGGTCGCTCGTTCCCCGTTACTGGGGCGGTTATCACTGGGAACCCGACGTTCGCGCCGCTTTGCTCCGCGATTCTCCGTTCACCTACGCGCACCAGATCAAGACCCCGCTCCTGATCAAGCACGGCGACGTCGATTTCCGCACCGGGGTCGTGCAAAGCCAGATGCTTTACAAGACGCTGAAGGCCCTCGGTCGCGACGTGGAATACGTCCGCTACCCGCGCGCGACGCACGAGCTCAGCCGCAGTGGCGAACCCAAGCAGCGACTCGACCGACTCGTGCGCTTCGAGGAGTTCTTCCGTCGCTACATCGGCATGAATTGAGGCAACGGGATCGGGCGCGAAAGACTCGCCCGGTTTCCGCCCTCGCCCCGCGACGCGGTGTCGCGTGGCTTGCGGTGAGGCCAGCAACTGCTATCGCTGGCGCCATGCCGCACACGCTCTTCCCGACCAACTTCGGCACCTGCGGCATTGCTTGGAACGACACCGGCCTCACCGGCTTTCAATTGCCCGAAGCGACCGCGGAGGAGACGGCGAGCGCCCTTGCGGCCCGCACTTTCACCAAGACTGCCGTCGACCCCCGACCGGAGTGGCTGCGCCACCTCATTGCCCGCGTGCAACAGCACCTCGAGGGGAAGTCGCAGGATTTCACCGATGCGCCGCTCGACTGGTCCCGCGTGACTGATTTTCAGAAAGCGGTCTATGTCCAAACCCTCGCGATCAAGGCCGGCTACAAAAAGAGCTACGGGGAGGTGGCCAAGGCGATGGCCCTCGGACCGGCCGCTTCCCGCGCGGTCGGCACAGCGCTCGCCATGAATCCCTGGCCGCTCGTCGTGCCCTGCCATCGTGTCGTTTCCGCCGACGACAAGATGACGGGATTCTCCGGCCCGGGCGGCGTGCGCACGAAGACCCGCCTGCTCGCCCTCGAAGGGGCCGAACTGCTGTCCGAATGAGTCGGACCCCCGTTTTGCACTACGAGCCCCGCGCCGCGCTCGCCCACTTGCGGACGGCCGACCGTGCCCTCGCGAAGGTGATGGAGCGGGTCGGACCCTTTGCGCTCGAGCTGCATCCCGCCTCCAGCCTGTTCGAGGCGTTGCTGCGCTCGATCGTCTACCAACAGTTGCACGGCCGGGCGGCGGCCACGATTCACGCCCGCGTGCTGGCCGCGCTCGCCCGTCAGGGTGGTTTGAAAACCACGGCGTTGGCGCGCTTGAGCGACGAGGAGCTGCGCGCGGCCGGACTGTCCCGGGCCAAGCTCGCGGCGATCCGCGATCTTGCGGAGAAATGCGACGCCGGCGTCGTGCCCACCCTGCGCGGCGCGCACGGCCTGCCGGACGAGGAACTCGTGTCACGTCTGACCACGGTGCGCGGCATAGGACCTTGGACGGTGCACATGCTCCTGATCTTCACCCTAGGTCGACCCGATGTGATGCCGACCGGCGACTTCGCCATCCGCCTCGCCTTTCAGCGGCTTTACCGGAAACGAAAGGAACCAACGCCCGAGACGATCTTGAAACACGCCCGGTGCTGGGCTCCCTACCGCAGTGTCGCGAGCTGGTATTTGTGGCGTTCGCTCGATTTGCCACCGGCCCCTGACCAATAAGCTCGTGCGCCAGCCCGATTAGTCGGACTGAGGAACCATCGGGGTCCCGCCTTCGGGGTTGTTTCCCGGGGACAGGCATCTACGCTGCCGACAAACACCGACCCCTTTCCCGACCATGCCCTCCAAGATGCGCTGTATTGTGAAGCCCTCCGCCGGTCCCGGCCTTGTCATGACCGAAGCCCCGAGGCCCGTGCCGGGCGTCAATGACGTGCTGATCAAGATCAAGAAGACGTCCATTTGCGGTACCGACGTGCACATCAACAAATGGGACGACTGGGCGGCGCGCACGATCAAACCGCCGCTCATCATCGGCCACGAATACGTCGGCACCGTCGCCGAGGTGGGCGCGGGCGTGGAAGGATTCGACCTCGGACAACTCGTCACCGGCGAGGGCCACATCGTTTGCGGTCATTGCCGCAACTGCTTGGCGGGCCGCCGTCACCTCTGCCCGAACACCGTGGGCGTGGGCGTGAATCGCGACGGGGCCTTTGCCGACTATGTGACGATTCCCGCCGGCAACGTCTGGAAAGTTCCGGCGAGCATGGACCTCGATGTCGTCTCGTGCTTCGACCCCTTGGGCAACGCCGTGCACACCGCCCTCTCCTACGATCTCGTCGGCGAGGACGTGCTCATCACCGGCGCCGGACCGATCGGTTGCATGGCCGTCGCGGTGGCCCGCGCCGCCGGCGCCCGCAAGATTGTCATCACCGACATCAACGACGGCCGCCTTGAACTCGCCAAGCAACTCAAGCCGACGCGCGTGGTGAATGTCGCCCGGGAGAACCTGAGCGACGTGTGGCACCGGGAACTCGGCATGACCGAGGGCTTTGACGTCGGGTTGGAAATGTCCGGCAGTCCCCCGGCGCTGCGCCAGATGATCGACAACATGGTCAACGGCGGACGCATCGCGCTGCTCGGCATCATGCCGGGCGAGGTCGCGATCGATTGGAACAAGGTCGTTTTCAAGATGCTTCATCTGAAAGGCATCTACGGCCGCGAAATGTTTGAGACGTGGTACAAGATGACCGCGCTCGTGCAGGGCGGCATGGACATCACCCCGGTCATCACCCACCGCTTTCCCGTCGAACAATTCCAGGAAGGCTTTGCCCTGATGGGCGCCGGCAAGTCCGGCAAGATCGTCCTCAACTGGGACTAACCCCGCCGTCGCACCCCATGAATTCCGCCTACACTGAGCATCTGCAGAAGACCCTCGCCGAGATTGACGCCGCCGGGCTCTACAAGCGCGAGCGCATCATCACCACGCCGCAATCGGCCCACGTCGCCGTGGCATCCGGCCAGCGCGTGCTCAACCTGTGCGCAAACAACTACCTCGGGCTGGCGGACAATCCCGAGCTCATCGCCGCCTCGCGCGCCTCGCTCGACCGCTGGGGCTACGGCTTGGCCTCGGTCCGCTTCATCTGCGGCACGCAACAGCTCCACAAGGATCTCGAAGCCTCCCTGTCGACGTTCCTCGGCACCGACGACACCATTCTCTACACTTC
>JAUXOH010000269.1 GCA_030682505.1 Candidatus Didemnitutus sp.
TATGATTTCAGATGGCGTGCCGCTTGATCCTGCTCACTCATCAAACTTCCTCTCCCGGTTAGCACGTGAGGAAGATATCGCCGACCTAGCTAGATGCATAGTCGAGGCTGAGCACGTCGCCAACTATCCACGGGTGGAGAAGCTGTGTCGGGTAATCACAGCAGAGACGGAAGCTGTTTTGGTCGATGAAAGCATTCGCGACCGCATCGAGTCCGGGGATCGAGTGAGTGCCCGCGATTGGCAGGCTACCAGCGTTCAACTCTGGACAAACAAGATTGCGCAATTCGGCCTGCAGCGTCTGCGGGGTAACGAGGAGCTGTTCTTTTGGCCCCATCGCTATGACCCAGCATTCTTGGGAATTATGGCGGGGGTTGTCGAAGATATCGACAGATTCCTTACTGAACCGACAGCGACCATATTTTGAAGCGATGGCCGATTTCTTAATACAACGGCCGTTCGCCGCCCCCGAGACGATTCCCCTCTCGGCGCTCAACCACCATCTCTACTGCGAGCGGCGCGCCTACCTCATCCACGTCGAGCGCGTGTTCGTGGACAACGAACACACGCTCCTCGGCGACCTCGCCCACGAGGCCGTGGACACCCCCGGCTACGAACACCGCGCCGGCTGGGAAATCCTCCGCGCGCTGCCGCTCTATTCCGATACCCTTGGGCTCACCGGCAAGGCTGACCTGGTCGAAATCCGCCGAGGCACCCCCGGCGCATCGCAGATCGCAAATTTGAAATCTCAAATCCACGACCGGCCGCCGGTTGTGGAGGCGCGCCCGGTGGAATACAAGAAAGGCCCCGCCCGCCGCTGGTCCAACGATCAGGTCCAACTCTGCGCGCAGGCGCTCTGCCTGGAAGAAATGTTCGGCCTGCGCATCCCCGCCGGCCTCATCTACCACGTCGCCTCCGCCAAACGCGACGAGGTTGCCTTCGATGAGCCTTTGCGCGCCCTCACGCTCGCCACCCTCGATGCCCTGCGTGCCTCCCTCGCGCGGGCCGCCGCGCCGCTCGCCGTGCTCAAGCCTCAGTGCGACGGCTGCTCCTTGCGCGGCATCTGTCTCCCGGAAGCCGCCATCGCGCCGTCGCGCCGCACCACCTTGTTTGAGCCCCGGGAGTATTGATCTCAAATTTCAAATCTCAGATCTGAAATTCCTATCCCCAGCCCCATGCCCACCTATCAAAGGTTCGAAGAGTTGCCCGTCTGGCAGGAATCCATCGTCCTCGCCGAACGCTGCGAGGATTTTATCGAGGAGGCCAAGGACCGCATTACCTGGTCGAAACGCGATCAGCTCGACCGCGCCTCGCTCTCCGTCTCCAACAACATCGCGGAGGGGTTCGAGCGCGGCACGACCAACGAGTTGCTGGCCTTCCTCTATATCGCCCGCGGCTCCGCCGGCGAGGTGCGCTCCATGCTCTGTTTTTTTGAGGGCCGACCGAAGCTCTCGAATTTCAAATCTGAAATCTCAAATCTTAAATCACTTGCCGAGAGCTGTTCCCGGCAACTGGGCGCGTGGGCGCAATCTCTGCAAAACTCCGACATCGCCGGACCTCGTCATCTCAACGACCAGACCCGCGCCAACTACACCAAGCGCAAAGGTCGCGAGTCCGGCGCTGCCGCCTTCCAGCAACTCCTCGCCCAGCACCTCCCGCCCGACCATCCCGCCCGCCCCCGGCCGGGGCCGGAGGGCGAATCTCAAATTTGAAATCTCATATTTCAAATCGTGCGAAGCACCATGGCCCAGACTCTCCAAAACACCCTCTATCTGCTCACCCCCGGTCTGTCCCTCCGCCGCGACGGCCTCGCCCTCCGCGTCGAACAGGAGAAACAGCTCAAACTCTCCCTCCCGGTGCATAACCTCGAATCGGTCTTTGTCTTCGGAGCCGACATCTATGTCTCTCCGTCCGCGATGCGCCTGTGCTGGGAACACGGCGCGAGCGTCTGCTTTTTCACCGAGTGGGGCCGCCTGGAGGCCCGCGTCGAAGGCGTGCCCCAAGGTTCCATGTTGCTCCGTCGGGCTCAGCACGCCGCCGCGGCCTCGCCCGCCCGCTCAGCCGCGCTCGCCCGCGCCTTCGTCGCCGGCAAGCTCCACAATGTCCGCTGGCTCCTCTCCCGCAGCGCTCGCGATGCCGCCGACGACGAAGACCGCGAGTCTCTCCGCACGGTCGCCGACGCCCACGCCCACTTGTTGCGCGAACTGGGCCGCACACCCGACGACCTCGACATCATCCGCGGCATGGAAGGCCGCGCCGCCGCCCTGCATTTCGAGGTGTTCCACCGGCACCTCCGCCCGGCCCTGCGCGCCGCTTTCCCATTCGACGGACGCAGCCGCCGCCCGCCGCGTGATGCCCTGAACTGCCTCCTCTCGTTTCTCTATGCCCTGCTTCGCCACGACTGCGTCTCCGCCCTGACCGCGGCCGGGCTCGATCCATTCGCCGGCTATCTGCATGCCGACCGCTCCGGCCGTGAGTCCCTTGCCCTCGATCTCATGGAGGAATTCCGCCCTTGGGTGGAACGCCTGGCGCTCACTCTTGTTAACCGGGGCGAACTGAAAGTCGCCCAGTTTGCCCTGCGTGAGGGCGGCGCCGTCGAGCTGACCGAGGCCGCCCGCAAGACGCTCGTGGCCGCATACCAGCAGCGGAAGGCCGAGGAAGTCACCCATCCGCTCTTTCAGGAAAAGGTGCGACACGGCCAACTGGTGTTCATCCAGGCCCGGCTCCTCGCCCGCGCCCTGCGGAACGACGCGGAATACACGCCCCATCTGTTTGCCTGATCCGCCATGTTTCTCGTCGTCACCTATGATGTCTGCACGCGCGAAGAACGCGCCGGTGCCCGCCGCCTTCGCCGGGTGGCCAAGGCCTGCACCTCCTACGGCGTGCGCGTCCAGAAGTCGGTTTTCGAGATGCAACTCGGCCAAAAGGAGTGGGTGGAGCTGCGCGCCCGGTTGCTGAAAGAGATCGACAGTTCCCAGGATTCCCTGCGGATATATTTCCTCGATCAGACCGCACCCAAGAAGATCGAGCATCACGGCGTCGAGGCGCCGGTGAACGTGGTCGATGACCCACTGATGATCTGAGCCGGCTGCGGTCGTGCGAAGCTCACGCCTCGGCGGCGCACGCCCAGACTCGCAACCGGCGGAAACTCCTGATGAGGATGTAGCAGCGAACACCTTGGCGGCGGTTTTCCTTTTGCGGCATGCCGTTCTTTGACAGTTTCGCAAAACCAGCCCAGAAGTCTTTCGCGTTCAAGGCTCAACCAAGAACGCAGTCGCCCCGCTCTTCGGAGCGGGGCGCGGATTGAAACCGAGCGCCGAGGCTGGGGCTCGCGCGTCATCACATGTCGCCCCGCTCTTCGGAGCGGGGCGCGGATTGAAACGAGTCTTGACCGGGGAAAATGACGCGGAAATAGGCGATGTGATCACAAATCGCGCGTGTATGCCGCATCGCACCGACACGAGCGCCGCGCCGCGTCGTCGCGCACGAACCCGTTGCGCTCGTACAGCGCGATCGCGTCCTTCAGCACGGCGGCGGTTTCCAGCGTCATGCGCCGGAAGCCCAGTTCGCGCGCGCGAGCGAGTGCCCACTCCAACAGACGGTGCCCTTGGCCGCGTCCGCGCACCGTGGGGGAGAGATACATCTTGCGCAGCTCCACCGCGCCGTTGCCGGTCGGCGCCAGTCCGCAGGTACCCACGATTGCCCCCGTCGCATCGGTCAGAAGCGCGAAATCGCCGCCCGGCGCGAAGTAGTTGGCTTCAAAGTCCGCCAAGTCCGCATCGGTACCGTGGGCGTCGGGGGAAAGGCCGAATTCGAGCAACACCGCGGTGACCAACGCCAAGGACGCTTGACTGTCAGCCGCGGTCGCTCGCCGGAGTTGATAGCCAGACTCTTTCACGGCGACTTATTGCACCGCTTGCATTGTCGAGATGAAGGCGTCGGCTTCCTTGATCGCCTTTTCCATCTCGGCGATCAGCCGGCCGATGTCCTGCTGCAGGTCGCGCGACGTGTTGCCGAGCGCCGCCACCGCCTGCGCATTCAGGTTGTGCTTCAGGAACAACACTTGATCGCGAAAGCTGACGAGCACCGGCTCCATCCGGTCGGCGGCGGCGTGCATCACGCGCATCAGGTCGGCGTAGCGGCGCTTGGTGGCGTCGAGCTGACGCTCGCTCTGCGCGCGCAGCGCGGCGTTTGAATACTGCGACAGCTCCAGGTTCCACTCCTCGAAGAGGGCGCGGGCGACGCTGTCGATCGCGCCGATCCGGTCGCGCACGTCCTTGGCGCGGGACTCGCTGCGCTTCAATTCGTCGTTCAGCCGGTCGTAGGTGGCCTTGAGTTCGGTTGGCGGGACCTTTGCCACCGAGAGGAACTGTTCGAGGGCGCGGGCGAACTGCTGTTTCGCCTCCTGTTGCGCACCCCGGGCGGATTGCACGCGGTCAACGAGGATCTGCCGCTTCGGGATGCCGATCTTCTCCATCGCGCCGTAGTAAACGCTGCTGCAGCCGGTGAGCAGCAAGGCGAAGGAGAGCAGAAAAAGGGTGCGCATGCCCTGAGGTAACGGGAATCGGGAGCGGGCGCAAGCCGGGCACAAGAAAGGGCCGTGCTGATTCGGGGTGACGGGCGCGGGGTTTTCTGGGAACACGGTGTCATGTCTCTGATCCGGTTCCTCGTCCTGTCGGCGCTGGTCTGGGGTGGAGGGTGGGTGTCCGCGGCGCCGCGGCTCCATCTGGCGGGCGATTCGACGCTGGCGACCAAGGAGCGGGACACGCCCAATCCCGAGTTCGGCTGGGGCGAGGCGCTCCCGCGCTTTTTCCGGGACCCGGCGGCCGTGGTGAACCGCGCCGTGAACGGGCGCAGCACGCGCTCCTTCCGCGATCTCGGGCACTGGGACAAGTTGTTGGAGGCCGTGCAGCCCGGCGACTGGGTGATCATCCAGTTCGGTCACAACGACGCCAAGCGCGACGACCCCACGCGCTTCACGGAACCAAGGGGCGACTACGCGGACAATCTGCGTCGCTTCATTGCCGACGTTCGGGCCCGCGGGGCCCACCCGGTGCTCGCCACGCCCGTGGCCCGGCGCAAATGGGATGGGGCTGGCCGGCACGTGCTCGACACACACGGGGACTACCTCGTCGTCACCCGCGAAGTTGCCGCTGAGACCGGCATGCCGCTGTTGGAATTGTTCGAGCTCACCCGGACGCTGGAAGAGGCGCACGGCGTCGAGGGTTCCAAGCGGCTGCACCTCTGGATCGGGCCCGACCGCTACGTCCGGAAGCCCGCCGGCTGGCAGGACGACACGCACTACTCGGCCTACGGGGCGGACCGCGTCGCGTCGCTCGCCGTGCAGGAAATGATCCGCCTCCAGTTGCCGTTGACCGACTGGTTGGCCGGCGCGCCGTGATCAGGTGGCGGGCGGCAACGGGATCGTGGCGCGCAGGGCGTCCGCCCATTGGGCGATCGCCTCGATCTCGGCCTCGGTGAGCTTCGCTTCGTCGTGCATCCACAGGTAGGAATCGAGCGGCATGTGTTTCTTGCGCACTTCCTCGGCGACTTCCTCGAGTTTGTGCGCCGCGCGCTTCGGCGTGTAGGTGGCGAATTCCGAGAAATTGAGATGTTTCTTCGCGTCCCGCACGTGCCAGTCGAGCCACCAACCCACGGGCTGGATGTTCGCGTAGAAGGGATACTTCGTCTGGTTGGAGTGGCAGTCGTAGCACGACCGCTGCAGGTGGCGGTTGATCTCGGCCGGGACGGCATGCTTGGTGCCGATGAAGTTCGGGCCCTCGACCACGCCGAGATTCCGGGCGGGACGGATAAACTGAATGGCGATGAGGACGACTCCGACCCCGAGGGCAATTTTGGCGCAAAGTTTCATGGGCGTGGGCGAACAGGTAATTGGCCGACCGGGAGAAGATCAATATTCGTTGGGCGGGAACGAAGGATTTTTTGCCCGAAACCGGACTTGTCGGAACCCCGGCCGGGGAATATTTCTTCCGGTGCAATGAACCGGCGCGGCTTCCTGCGGGCCGTGGGAGCGACGGGCATGTGGCTGCTGCTGCATCGACCCGCCGCGGCGAAACCGTCGCGCCACCAGCGCGGCCTCGAACTCCTCCGCGCTGCCATTGCCGGGAGAAAGGTCATTCGCTTTCGCTATCAGGGCCTCGAGCGCGAAGCGGAGCCGCATGCCCTCGGGGTGGTGTCCGGCGGCCGCCCCGCCTTTTTCGGCTGGCAGACCAAGGGTCGGAGCCGCACCGACCCGCCGCCGGGCTGGCGCACCTTCGTGCTCTCCGAGATCAAGGAACTCCGCGGGTTGAAAAAACCCTTCGCGCCGCGGGCCGATTACCGTCCGGAGCGCAGCGGCCTTCACGAAATCGAAACCGATGTGCACGCCGCCCGCTAAGGCGGCCGACGAACTTGATTACAAACGCGATTTCACCGGCCCGGAAAACCGCACGAGCGGCTGGTTGGCCGCGACATAAAGGGGGTGGCGGGGATGGCCGGCCTGCGTCGTGCCGAGACACCAGAGTTCTCGTCCGGCAAAGAGTTTCACCACGGCGTCCGCCCGGGATTGGTAGGCGCCCGACACCCCCCAGGCCGCCACGATGATGTCGCAGCGCTTGCCCGCCGCGAGGAGCGAGGAGTCGTTTTCCGGCCCGACGGGATCGGGCGTCGCCATCATCTCCCTGGGATAGGGCGTGCGCAACCCGAACAGGTTGGCCATCCAAAAACCGTCGAAGCCTTCACGCTGCGAAAAGGAACGAATGCGCGTGAGCGTCGGGTCGAGCTTGGCCTCGTCGGCCGTGCTCGGGTTGAGCCCGATCCACAGGATCAACTTGTCGCTGAAGAGGGCATTCCAGCGGTGGATCAGGCTGTAGCGATGCCGCCGGTCGGGAGAGAAGTGGCAGTCGTTTTCCAAACGCGCGCGGTCAGTTGCAGAAGGCCTGGATGCCGGTCTGGGCGCGGCCGAGAATCAGCGCATGGATGTCGTGCGTGCCCTCGTAGGTGTTGACCGACTCGAGATTCATGACGTGCCGGATGACGTGGTATTCGTCGGCGATGCCGTTGCCGCCGTGCATGTCGCGCGCGACGCGGGCGATGTCGAGGGCCTTTCCGCAGGAGTTGCGCTTCAGCATCGAGACCATCTCGGGCGCGGCCTTGTCGGAATCCATCAGGCGCCCCAGTTGCAACACGGCCTGCAAGCCGAGCGTGATTTCGGTCTGCATGTTCGCGAGTTTGAGTTGGATGAGCTGGTTGGCGGCGAGCGGCCGGCCGAATTGCTTGCGGTCGAGCGTGTATTGCCGGGCGGCATGCCAGCAGAACTCTGCGGCGCCGAGCGCGCCCCACGAAATCCCGTAGCGGGCCTTGTTCAGGCAGCCGAGCGGGCCCTTCAGGCCCTTGACGTTGGGCAGCAGGTTGGCCTCGGGCACGGCGACGTCGTCCATCATGATCATGCCGGTCGGCGAGGCGCGGAGGGAAAACTTGCCCTCGATCTTCGGCGCGGTGAGCCCGGGCATGCCCTTCTCGAGAATGAACCCGCGGATCTCGCCCTCCTCGTCCTTCGCCCACACGACGAAGACGTCGGCGATCGGGGAGTTGGTGATCCACGTCTTGGAGCCGCGCAGCGTCCAGCCCGTCGGCGTCTTGGTCGCGCGACTAGCCATGCCGCCGGGATCGGAGCCGTGGTTGGGTTCGGTCAGACCGAAGCAGCCCACGAGTTCACCGGTGGCGAGACGGGGCAGATATTTTTCACGCTGCTCCTCCGTGCCGTAGGCGTTGATCGGGTGCATCACGAGCGAGGACTGCACGCTCATGACCGAGCGGTAGCCGGAGTCCACCCGCTCCACCTCGCGCGCGATGAGGCCGTAGCAGACGTGATTCACGCCGGCGCAGCCGTAGCCCTCGATGGTCGAACCGAGCAGGCCGAGCGCGCCCATCTCGTGCAAGATCTCGCGGTGGAAAATTTCGTGGCGGTTGGCCTCGATGATCCGCGGCATCAGCTTGCCCTGGCAATAGTCGCGGGCCGAGTCGCGCACGGCGCGCTCGTCTTCGGTCAGTTGCTGGTCGAACCGCAGGGCGTCTTCCCAGCGGAATTTGGAGGAGTCGGATTTGCTCATGGGGGAGAGGGGGTCTGGAAGGGGGGACAGGCAGTCAACGCCACGGCGAGGAAACAGGCAAGCCGGGGAGAGCGGAAGGGATTACAGTGGCTCGGTTCCCTCGCTGAGGATGCGCAGGTATTCCTTGTAAGCATAAAGGCGACCGCGTTGCTGGCCGGTGATTTCCCCGGCCAGACCCAGTTTGACCAGCAAGGAGAGTGCGGCATTGGCGGTGGGCTTGGAGAGTCCGAGTGCGGCGACGATGGTGGGAGACGAAACCACGGGTTGCCGCTGCATGAATTCGTGCACGCGCGGAGCGGAGCCGGCGGCGCGGCCGAGTTCGTAGAGCCGGGCGCGATCGGCCTGGAAAAGACGCAAGAGCCGGGCGACGGTTTCGGTGGCCTGGTTTGCCGTCTCCTCCACGCCAGTGAGGAAGAATTCGATCCAAGCCTCCCAGTCGCCCGTCTCGCGCACGCGTTGCAGCAGTTCGTAGTAGGTGGTGCGGTTTTTCTTTAGATAGAGACTGAGGTAGAGCAGGGGTTGCGGCAGCACGCCGTCCTGGCAGAGGAGGAGCGTGATGAGCAGGCGGCCCACGCGCCCGTTGCCGTCGAGGAACGGGTGGATCGTCTCGAATTGCACGTGGGCCAAGGCGGCCCGCACGAGCGAGGGCACCGTTTCGTCGCGCAGGAATTTTTCGAGGGCTCCGAGGCAGTCGAGCAGATGGTCGGGCGGCGGGGGCACGAAGAGCGCGTTGCCGGGCCGCGTGCCGCCGATCCAGTTCTGGGAACGGCGAAACTCGCCCGGTTGTTGCTCGCAGCCGCGACCCTTGGCGAGGAGTTCGCGGTGCACTTCCTGCACGAGCCGGAGCGAGAGAGGAAAGCCTTCGCGCAGGCGCGCGAGGCCGTGGTTCATGGCCGCGACATAATTGGAGACCTCCTGGACATCGTCGAGGGGCAGACCGGGGAGGGCGGAATTCTCAAACAAGAGCAGTTCGGAGAGAGACGATTGCGTGCCCTCAATTTGCGAGGAAAGGAGGGCTTCCTTGCGGATATAGCTGTAGAGAAACAAGTGGGGATCAGGCAGCAGGGTCGTGACGCCACTGAGCCGGCCCAGCGAGACACTGGCGCGTTGAAAAAGGGCGGCATCCCAAGTTGCTGGCGGCTCCGGCGGCAGAGGATTCGGCACAAAAGCCGCACAGGGTTCCCCCGCCGTGCGGATGGGTAATTTGTAACCCGTAAGGCCCCGATACATGGTAATAGCAATGCAGGTTGGCTTTACCAAGTCCAGCCTTGGTAAAGCGAATCGCCGATTTGCTTACTAGTTGTGCGCCTAGTAAGGCGAACCTAACTTACGGAACACAAATCAGTAAACGTATTCGGCCAGCAGCGCGAAGAGTTCGGTCTCGGTGATGCGTTTCTGCTGCATCGAGTCGCGCTCGCGGAGCGTGAAGGTGTCGCCGGGTTTCTCGATCGTTTCGAAATCGATCGTCACGCACCAGGGCGTGCCGGCCTCGTCCTGCCGGCGGTAGCGTTTGCCGATCGCGCCGCCGTCGTCGTATTGCACGGCGTAGTTGCGGCGCAGCTTGAGGTAGAGGGCGCGGGCGCGGTTGGTGAGTTGCTCCTTGTTCTTCAGCAACGGCAAGATGGCCACCTTCACCGGCGCGATGCGCGGGGAGAAGCGGAGCACGGTGCGCTTCTCGACGTTGCCCTTGTCGTCGGTCACGTCCTCTTCCGCGTAACCGGCGGCGAGCACGGCGAGGAAGATGCGGTCGACGCCCACGGCGGGCTCGATGACGTGCGGCACGATTTTCTTCTTGGTGCCCTCGTCGAAGAGATCCTGCGGCTTGCCGCTGGCGTTGGCGTGTTGCGTGAGGTCGTAGTTGCCGCGGGCCGCGATACCCCAGAGCTCCTGCACGCCGAAGGGATACTTGAACATGATGTCCACCGTGCCGCGCGAGTAGAACGCGAGCTTCTCCTTCGGGTGCGTGTAGCGCGAGAGGTGGCTGTCGGGCAGCCCGATGCTGCGGAGCCAGTTCTCGCACCAGACGATCCACTCTTCGTGGCATTGAGCCCAGTCGGCGTCCTCGTGGATGAAGTATTCCATTTCCATCTGCTCGAACTCGCGCGAGCGGAAGATGAAGTTGCGCGGCGTGATCTCGTTGCGGAAGGATTTGCCGATTTGGGCGATGCCGAAGGGCAGCTTCACGCGCGTGGTGTCGGCGACGTTCTTGAAGTCGACGAACATGCCCTGCGCCGTCTCGGGCCGCAGGTAGGCGACGGACGAGGCGTCGCGCATCGCGCCGACGTTGGTCTCGAACATCATGTTGAAGGCGCGCGGCGGCGTCAGGCTGCCGGGTTCGCCGGTGGCGGGCGAGGGGATGAGCGGGATTTCCTCGGCGGTGGCCTCGGTGAATTCCTTCGGTTGCACGGCGGCGAGGGTTCCCTGCACGGCCTTCTTGCGCTTGAGCTGCTCGGCGGCGGTTTGGAGTTCGCCGGCGGTGTTCTCGCTTTCGAGCGCGGAGACGTAGCCGATCGTGCTGCCCTCGACCACGACGGCCGCGAAGAACAACTGATCGGCGCGGTAGCGTTGCTTGCTCGCCTTGCAATCCACCAGCGGGTCGGTGAAGCCGGCGACGTGGCCGGAGGCCTCCCAGACCTTCGGGTGCATGATGATGGAGGATTCGAGACCGACGATGTCGTCGCGCCGTTGCACCATGTCGCGCCACCAGCAATCGCGGATGTTGCGCTTCAACTCCACGCCGAGCGGGCCGTAATCAAAGAAGCCGTTGAGGCCGCCGTAGATCTCGGAGGACGGGTAGACGAAGCCCCGGCGCTTCGCGAGCGACACCAGGGATTCCATGAGATGGGGAGTTTCGGTGGAGGACATTGGGAAAAAGGAGAGAGCCGACCGCACGGTCAGCAGCGACTGAGTGAAGAGGGCGGCCGGAGGAGGGTCAATGCCGCCGTTGGTAATTGAAGCAGGCTTGTCAGCCGACGGGCGACCTGCACGCTCACGCGAATAATTGATCACGGGCCAGAAGTGATCCTATGAAAAACCGGTTCTTGTTTAGGTCCAGTCTGTGGGCTGCCTTTTGCGTGATCGCATCCGGCGCGCTTGCGAATAGCGCGGCGGCAGAGGATAAGAAACTGGATCAACCGCCCAAGCCGATCAAGCAGGCGGCACCGGAGTTTCCGCTTGAAATGCAGATGGCGGGCATAGGCGGTTCGGTGAAACTGGCATATTTGGTGAATGAGGAGGGCAATGTCGAAGAAGTCATCGTGCTTGCCTCAAACAATCCTTGGTTTGACCGACCCGCAATCGAGTCGGTCTTCAAGTGGCATTTCGAACCCGGGCGAAAAGAGGGCAAACCGGTCCGCACCTGGATCAAACAGGATGTTGACTTTCATGTGCGTGGAAGTGAACGGGTTGGTCTTTGGGCGGTAAAAAAGACCTCCAAGCACAAGA
This sequence comes from Candidatus Didemnitutus sp., assembly GCA_030682505.1. Lineage (GTDB taxonomy): Bacteria > Verrucomicrobiota > Verrucomicrobiia > Opitutales > Opitutaceae > Didemnitutus. Next base: position 11,553 of record JAUXOH010000269.1, read on the forward strand.
GTTTACCCGCAGAGTTTCAGTGGCACACGGCACCTGTGCCGGTCGGTAGCAATTTTCCCGTTTACCCGTTTGAAAGCCTGCGAGCGAAAGTGAAGGGCAAGACCAAGGTAAGGTTCATCATCGGGCCCGAAGGTCGTGTCCTCGTTGCGGAGGTGATGGAGGCGACCGTTCCGGAGTTGGGGCGCGCGGCCGTCGCCGCGATGGAAACCTGGTTATTCACTCCCCCGAAAAAGCGGGATGGAACCGCCAGCTTTGCCGTCGTTGAAATGGAGCATGACTATCATCCTTCGGGTTGGGGCAACGTGCCGCTGACGGATTCGGCCAAGAGAATCCTGCGTTCGCTTGATCGAAACCCGGCGGCTGTTGTGGCCCCAAAGGAACTGGATGCGATGCCGAAACCGTTGTCGCAGCGAGCACCGGTTTTTCCAACGGCACTTCGGGACAAGGGATTGAGCGGCGAAGCGGAGATCGAGTTCTTCATCGACGAAGATGGTGATGCGCAGTTGCCGCGCATTGTTTCTGCAACCGCACCGGAATTCGGCTATGCGGCGGCGCAGGCCGTGGCGGCGTGGCGCTTCACCCCGCCGAGAGTAAACGGCAAACCCGCCGTCGTGCGGGTACAGGTTCCGGTTTCGTTCGCTCTTTCCGCCGCGCAAAAGGAGGCGTCCCAATGACGCCCACGAACGACCGGGGGCTTCGTTGGAACGGAGCGTGGCGCGGTTGGATCCTCACTCTGGCCTTGGCCGTGGCGCCATTGAATGCGCAGGAAAGGGGTGCGGACGGCGGATTGACCGAGGGCGCGGCGGCGCTGCGCCACTGGGTGCAACCGGCGTTTCCCGAGCAGGCGCGGCGCGAAAAAACCGAGGGCCGCGTGGTCGTCGATTTTGTGGTCGAGGCGAAAGGCATGGTCACGATGGCCGAGATCGCGGAGTCCTCCGCCGGGATGTTTGAGGACCCGGCGCTCGAGGCGGTGCGGCAATGGACCTTCGCCCCGGCGCTCGAACAGGGGCTGCCTGCCGCCTGTGGCATGACGGTGGTGATCGAGTTTCCCCTTTCGCAACTGAAACAGAAGCGAATGCCGATTGCGCCGACGCAGCAGCATTTGCTGCCCGTGGCCGCCAAGCGGAAGCCGACCAGCCCGCGGCACGTGCCCGACCCCGAGTATCCCGAGGAATTGGAGGCGCGGAAACTGCCCGGCGAAGTCCGGCTGGAGTTTAGAATCGATGCCACGGGGCGCGTGCGATCGCCGAGGGTGCTGTGGGCGTCGCATGCGGCCTTCGTTGCCGAGTCTCTGCGCGCCGCAGAGCAATCGACGTTTGAGCCGGCCCGCCAAGGAATACTGGCCAAGGAATCGGCGATCAAATACCCGGTCAGTTTCGTCAGCTTTGGGGCCAAGCGAGCAGACATTCTTGCCGCCAACGGCCTGCAACTGGCCGAAGGGGAGTCGGTGGATATGTTGCCCATGCCGTTTGTGATGTCGGAGCCCGTTTATCCCTTCGAACGGCTGGTGGCGCGCGAGCCGGGGTCGGCCCGGGTCGCGTTCAAGCTCAACGGCGAGGGCATGCCGACGGAGATCGAATTGGTTTCCGCAAGCGCCCCGGAATTCGGTGCGGCCATGGTGGCCGCCGTCGAAACCTGGGCGTTTCGCCCCGCGGGGAAGAGGGACACAGGGGCACCAACGCGCATGGTCGCCACCCACGAGTTTCAGCCGCCGGCCGGAGGATCTGTCGCCCGACTGACCGCAAGCTTGCGGTCAAACGGCGGGGGTATTTCCGAAGCGACCGGACTGGACGAGAAGCTGGAGCCCCTCTGGCGGGGATTTCCAGCCTATCCAAGGGCCTTACTCGAGGAAGGACCGACCGGTGAGGCCAGAATTGAGTTCATCATTGATCGTGACGGACGGGCCCGGCTGATACGGGTGCTTTCTGCGACACGTCCTGAATTTGGCTGGGCAGCTGTGACCGCGGTAAGCCAGTGGGTCTTCTCGCGACCGCGGCGTGCGGGCGTGCCGGTCGATGTCCGCGCCAGAATCGACCTGGGCTTCACCCGACCCGCCTCCTGACATGATTATCCCCACAAAAAGGGCGCGTATCCTGATTGCCGCCGTCCTCTTGATCGCCGGCAGTCTTGGCGCCACGGAGCAACCGGGCTCCACCGCCTCGCCGGGATACCTGGTGAGTCTTGAGCTGACGGTGGACGAAACCGGGGCAGTGGAAAAGGCCACGGTGGTGGCGTCGGACAATGAGATTCTTGCCGCCCTCGCGACAGGGCTGGCCCTGAAGAGGAAGCTGCCGCCCCGCATGGAACAGGGCGTGCCGGTCAAATACACGATCCTGGCGCCGATGGCATTTGCGGTGGAGGGCGACGGCGGGGCCGAGGCGCAGAAAGGACCCATGCCGAAGCTGATCGTCGGAAAAACATTTGTGTCCCCAAGAGTGCCTTCTGCATTGCGGAATGAAAAGCGGGGCGGAGGGGCCATCCTGCAGTTGCGGATTGCGACAACGGGCAGCGTGGAGGAAATAAAAGTTGTTCGTGCATCGCATCAAGCGTGGGCCAAAGCCGTGGAAAGGGCGGTTAAACAGTGGAAGTTCAAACCCGCCATGGTTGAAGGAAGGCCGGTGGAGGTGCTGCGATTCATGGCGTTCATCTTTGAACCGAACGAAGCCATGGCAGACTTGCAGTGGTATCTGGCTCCCCGCCCGTGTTTGGATGAATTCATCGTCACGGGCAGTGTTGTTCGCCGGCATTAGGCGCGGGCCCAACCCGCCAAGAGACGGGGCGGCAGGCCGGCACCCACTGTGCGCTTGCGAGCCGGGCCGGCTTGGCCAACCTCTGCCCCCTGCCATGAAAGCCTCGTTCACGCCCAAGGAATACCGCCAGCTCCTCGAACTCGTCCACCTCGGGATGTGGGCGGTGACAGGTTACCAAGGCGAGGACACCGCGCCGGCGAAGCGCTACTTCGACTTTGACCAGAAGCTCATGCAGCTGGCCACCGAGATGGGTTGCGCCGACCTGGTGGAGGAGCGCGACGACGGCACCCTGCAACCCTCGCCCAAGCTGGCCGAGGACGACCGGATCAAGGAACTCCAGCTGGAGTTTCAGAACGACGCCTTCTGGCACGAACTCGTCCAGCGCCTCGCCGACCGCGATCACGCAGGCGCGGCCGCCAAGCGCACGCTCGACACGCCGGGCGTCGAACCCGCGCCGTCCACCGAGGAACAATTGAAAAAACTCGAGGAGCGCTACTGGGCCGAGTTCGAGAAGAACGACCTCGCCAACGTCGTCGTGCTCCGCGGCGGCAAGGGCTGAGCCGGCCGCCGGATGACAGGGATTTCCGGCCGAGCCGGGCGAACGCGATTGCCGCCGGGCGCGGGGCCGCGTAGCAATCGGCACCATGAAGGCTAACTTCGGCGGTGCTGGCGGCGACGTGGATCGCCGTGCGTTTCTCAAAACCGTTTCACTGGCCGGGCTTGGCCTCGCCATCGGCGCCACGGCGTCAGGCAGCGTCCTCGCGTCCAGCGGCGGGACCCGCCGCCGCTACGCCATCGTCGGTCTCGGTTCGCGGGCGCAGATGTATCACGACGCCATCGAGGGCAACTATCGCGAGCACGCGGAGCTGGTGGCGTTGTGCGATCTGAATCCGGGGCGCATCCGGGTGGCGCAGGCGCGGTCGGCCGCGCATGGCGCGAGCATCCCGCCCGGCTATTTGCACAGCGACTTCGGCCGGATGATCGCCGAGCAGCGACCGCACTTTATCATCGTCACGACGGTCGATTCCACGCACGACGACTACATTGTCGCCGCAATGGAGGCGGGTTGCGATGTCATCACCGAGAAGCCGATGACCACCACGCCCGAGAAATGCCAGCGCATCCTCGACGTCCGGGCGCGCACCGGCCGCGAGTGCCGCGTCCTCTTCAACTACCGCTACTCGCCGCCGCGCACGCAGGTGAAGGACCTCCTCATGTCCGGCGAGATCGGCGAGGTGCTGTCGGTGGATTTCCAGTGGTTGCTCAACACCAGTCACGGCGCCGACTACTTTCGCCGCTGGCACAGCCAGAAGGAGTTCTCCGGCGGCTTGATGATCCACAAGGCCACGCACCACTTCGATCTCGTCAACTGGTGGCTCGGGGCCGTGCCGGTCTCTGTCACCGCGACTGGAAAGCGCGAGTTCTACACGCCGGCCATGGCGCAGCGGCTGGGTCTGCAATCGCACCACGAGCGCTGCCACACCTGCCCCGAGCAGAAAAAGTGCGGCTTCTTTCTCGGTTTGGCGGACAACCCGAAACTGAAGGAGCTCTACCTCGACCAGGAGTCGCACGACGGCTATTTCCGCGACCGCTGCGTGTTCCGTCCCGACATCGACATCGAGGACACGATGAACGTGGTCGTCGGCTACGACACGGGCACGACGCTGAGCTATTCGCTCAACGCCTTCAACGCGTGGGAGGGATACCAGATCGCCTTCAACGGCACGCAGGGGCGCATCGAACATTCCATCCTCGAGAAAATCTACGTGAGCGGAACGGACACGGAACAGGGCGGCGTGGTCGATGGCGGCGTGCGCACCCGGGTCTTCCCCTTGCGGGGCGAGGTCCGGGACATCACGCCCTGGAGCGGCAAGGGCAGTCACGGCGGTGGCGACAAGCTGATGCTCGATGATGTTTTCCTGCCGCAACCACCCGCCGACAAGTATCTCCGCGCCGCCGACGAACGCGCGGGTGCGAACTCCATCCTCATCGGCGCGGCGGCCAACCAATGTTTTGCCACGGGCCGGCCCGTCGCGGTGCAGCAACTCGTCAGCGGGCTCGCCCGGCCCGACTACGCGCCGATGCCGCCGCGCGACGGTCCGCTGGTGATGCCGCCGCGGATGTAACGCCGCGCGCGCGAGTTCGGCTCCGCTCAGTAGGGGATGCCAACTTTCTTGAACACGAAATGCATCAGCCACGCCGGGCCGATAAGCAGAAAGACGAGGTCGTGAAAGAACGACGGCTTCTTGCCCTCGATCTTGTGGCCGATGAACTGGCCGATCCACGCGAGCACGAACAGGATCAAACTGCTCTTCCACACCGGAAAGGTGCAGCCCGACAGGTGCTGCCACTCGATCAGGCCGTAGCAGACGCTCATGAACAGGAACATGCCCACCGCGAGCGGCACCGACAGGCGCAGGTAGAAGAACAGCACGCCGAGGGCGACGGGTTGAGTCCAGTTGAACCACGGCGCGGCCTCCGAGAGCAGCGCGGGCACGGGGATCGACCAGATCAGGCCGAGCACGCAGTAGAAGATCACCGGCACGCAGATCCAGTGGATGAGTTCGTTGGTTTTGTTCTGGTGGCTCTCGCCGTAGGCGGAGAACCACTGGTCGGCAGTCGGGTGTTCGCTCATGGTGGGGTGGGGTTGACGACAACGGATAAGAATTCACCGTCGCGACGCGACTGTGGATTTGCGGAGTTCCCCAACCGCGTCCATGCTTTCCACCCATGATCCCGATTCGCTCCGTCTTGCTCCTGCTGACTTTGGTTTGCACCTGCGCGGGATCCGTGGCGCCCGCCGCGCCGCTCAAAATTGACCGCACGCGTTCCTTCGTCGACGTGGACGTGAAGGCGACCGTGGATTCATTCACCGGACGGTTGGACCGCTACCAGGCGGTGCTGGAGCTGGACGGGACCGGCAAGATCAAGTCTTCCCGTCTGGACTTTCGCTTTGCCGACCTGAAGACCGGCAAGACCGACCGCGACGCCCAGATGATGGAGTGGCTCGGTGGGGGCGATCCCTCGGGGC
>JAUXOH010000270.1 GCA_030682505.1 Candidatus Didemnitutus sp.
CGGCGAGACTCAGCTCAAGCGCACCGGCATGATGACGCAGACGAAACTTTCGAGGGTCTTGAAAACGCCCGGGCTAACCTCGTCCTTGAGCTCGAAGAACACCTCGTCCTTCGTGAGCGCGCGGAGTGGGTCCATCACGAATTGGGGATTGAAGGCGACCTGCAGATCGGGGCCGCTGTAGGCAATCGCCATCGACTCGTGAGACTCACCAAAATCGGGCGACGAGGCGGTGATCTCGAGCAGGTTGCTGGAAAGCTTGATCTTCACCGAATTGGACTTCTCCGAGGTCACGAGGGCGGCGCGGTGCACGCATTGGAGAAAGAGTTCGCGCTCGAGCTTGATGCGCTGGTGCGTCTCCTTCGGAATGACCTGTTGGTAATTGGGGTAGTTGCCCTCAACGACCTTCGAGAAGAGATAAATCGCATCCGTCAACCCGCTGCTGTCCTTGTTCGTGTCGATCTGGAAGGCGGCGCGGCGTTCGTTGAACGACACGGTGAGCTTGTCGCCCTTGCCCAGGAGACGGAGCAATTCCGCCACGGTCTTGGCCGGCAGGATGATCGCCCCGGTGTTGCTGGCGGGGACTTCCATGTCCTTGCTGACGATGGCGAGGCGGCGGCCGTCGGTGGCGACGAGCGCAAGCTTGCCGTCCTTGAAGTTGAAATAGACGCCGTTGAGGATGTAGCGCGTTTCGTCGGTGGATTGCGCGTAAGCGACATTGCCCAGCATGCCAGCCAGCTCTCCTTGCTCGAGGGAAAAGGTCTTGTCGTCGCCCGTGTCGGGGAGTTTCGGGAACTCATCGGCGCCGAGGCCCATGATTTTGAAATGGGAACCACCCGAGGCAATCTTCACCTGGTGGGCGGCGGACGCATCGACGGTCACGTCAACATTCGGCAGCTCGCGCACGATGGTGGCCAGGCGCTTGACGGGCAGGGTGACGCTGCCGCCTTCCTTGATCTCGGCCTTGATCTTGCAACGAATGCCGAGATCAAGATTGGTGGTCGAGAGGGAGATATGGTCCTTGTCGGCTTCGATCAGCACGTTGCTGAGAATCGGCATGGCGGCCTTCGATCCGACGACGTTGAGGACCTGGGCGAGGCCGTTGCTGAAGTGGTCGCGATTGATCTTAAATTTCATCGTTAGGGAGCGAAAGGGGAGTTTCCCACAAAAGGGTTAGATAGATAGGGATTCAATAAGATAGTATCCGTATTATTATGCAGCAGGAATATCGTGGTAATTGGTCGGTGGTCAGAGGGAAAAGCGCGATCAAAATCTCTGGGAAGCGCACCTGAATAACCCAGAATAACCGGCGGGTTGTTCACACGCAAAAGTTATTCAGGAGATTCCTCCCGCATCTTCACAAGGCGTTTGCGAAGAACTCTCATCTTGGTGTGGCGGACGCCGCGCCGGTAGTGTTCGAACAAACCGTAGGCGATGTAGCCGAGGAACAGGAAGAAAAACGCGACCTCCTGGAGCTTCCACACCACGACCCCGACGACGAAGACCAAGACGAAGGTGCGAAAGCGGGTCTTGGTCTCCCAATTGACCTGCTTGAAGCTTGGGTAGCGCACGCTGCTGACCATGAGCATCGAAACCAGGATCAGGAGCAGGGGCAGGGCAAGGGTGAGCTGGTGCAACTCGCGGGCATTGGCGGCGAGGTTGAGCAGCAGGAGCACCAGGGAGGCCACGGTGCCGGCCGCCGCCGGGATCGGCAGGCCGATGAAATCCTTGTGGGATTCCGCCTCCGCCCGATGAAGCAGAGGGTTGGTGATGACGTTGAAGCGCGCCAGGCGCACCGCGCCACACAGGAGGTAGATGAAAGCGATGATCCAGCCGAGTTCGCGGAACCACTGGTAATCGCCCCGCGGGGCAAGAATCAGGAAAAAAACCATCAGGGCCGGGGCGATGCCGAACGACACCACGTCGGCCAAGGAGTCAAATTCGGCGCCAAAAAGCGACGTGCGCCCGCCCATCCGGGCCAGTCGGCCATCAAGCGAATCAAACACCACGGCGATGAGGATGAACCAGACCGCCTGGGTATAGAGCTCGAGTGACGAGAGGTTGGCGTGAAGCTGGGCGTATTCGCCGCCGTCGGTGATCAGGCGGGCCTGGATGCACTTGATGATCGCGATGAAGCCGCACAACAGGTTGCCCGCGGTCATCAGATTCGGCAGGAAGTAGATCCGGCTCGCCTGGGTGACGTTGTAGGGATTTTCGCGGTCGGGGAGGTCGGGCATGGTCGGGGACGCTTACTTCTTGGTCAGGCTCTCGAGGTATTTCCAGAATTTCGAGTGCTGTTCAAAGAGCTGCTGTTCCGAGACCGGCAGCCCCATGCGGAAAAGCGCATCTTCGAGGGAATCCTTGTGCAAGATGTAGTGGGTGTGGAGCACCTCTTCCTGAACGGTGAAGTAGAAGCGGAAATCACCCGACCGGAGACGGTAAAAATCAATGCCGGCACGGCTGAATTTCCCCAATGGCTCGCGGGGGTGGGTCAGATCGGACGGCTTCACCTTGCTGATGGGCTCAATGGCCTCCATCTGCAGGAGCTTGTCGAGCCGGTTGAGCTCTTGCATGCTTTGGTCGGAAAAAGTGACTTGAAACATAGGGCGTGGGCCGACGGGACGGTGGCGGGGCCACCGGTTTGTCGGGAGTATGTCTCTAGCTGTAACCCCGCTTGCAGCAATGTTAAACACCCGATACCGCGCCAGGGTTGGTGGGGGGGGCGGGGCGGCGCAACCCGTTGGCGGAACCGCATCTTTGTTGCGCGAAGAAAGCCGGTCGTTAGAACGGCGCGCATTCCCATGCCTGTTACCCTTTCTGACATTCGTGCCGCCCGGAAACGCATTGCCGGGGTTGTTGTTGTCACGCCGTGCGCGAAATCCATTCCGCTTTCCGAAATCACCGGGGCCCAGATTTTTTGCAAATTGGACAACCTGCAGCGCACCGGATCGTTCAAGGAGCGCGGCGCCCGCAATGCCCTGGCCAAACTCTCCCCGGCGCAGCGCCGCCGCGGGGTGGTGGCGGCCTCCGCCGGCAATCATGCGGCGGCCCTCGCCTATCACGGCCACCTGTTGCAATGCCCCGTCACGGTCGTGATGCCGGATTATGCGCCCCTGATCAAGATCAGCACCTGCAAACGGCTCGGCGCGAAAGTCATCGTGCACGGGTGCGATTTTTCGGAGGCGCGGGCGCGCGCCGATGAATTGGCGACGAGTGAAGGCTTCACCTATATCCACGGTTTCGATGCCCCCGACATCATTGCCGGGCAGGGAACGATCGCCCTGGAGGTGCTCGAACAGGTCAAGGATGCCGATGCCATTGTCTGTCCGGTGGGCGGCGGCGGATTGCTTGCGGGCGTGGCGCTGGTTGTGAAATCACTTCGGCCGCGCGTGAAAGTGATCGCCGTTGAAAGTGAGGCGACAGGCAACCTCACCGCCGCGCTCCAGGCCAAGCGACCGGTGTGGGTGGGCCGCAGGGCAACCTTGGCGGACGGTCTGGCCACGCTGACGGTCGGCACCGCGGCGTTTTCCCTCCTGCGCGACCGCGTCGATCGGGTGGTGAAAGTCACGGAGAACCAGATCTCCCTGGCCATTTTGCGGATGATCGAGATGGAAAAAATCGTGGTCGAGGGTGCCGCCGCCACTCCGTTGGCCGCCATGTTGTCCGGACAATTGCCGGAACTGCGCGGCAAGAAGGTGGTGCTCCTGACCTGTGGCGGCAATATAGACCCGGCGATTCTCAGCCGCGTCATCGAACGCGGACTCGTCAGCGACGGTCGCCTCACGCGCTTTACCGTTATGATCAGTGACCGACCCGGCGGGCTGGCGGCTCTGGCCCGCGTGATCGCCGAGTCCGGCGCCAGCTTCAAGGACATTGAGCACGATCGCGCTTTCAGTGGCCCCGATGTGCACGCCGTTGACGCGGTCTGCACCATCGAGACACGGGATCATGGGCATATTCGCTCCCTTCATCGCGCGTTGCGCAAAGCGGGATTCCCGCTGGTGGTAGCGACGTAAGGACGCGGGGGAAGACAACGCGCTTGGCTGAATAATCAGGAAGCACCGCAGCAGGGAACGGTCGACCGTCTTGGGCGAAGTGCACGCGCATATCACGGTATATCAACATCTCGGCCTTGCCTTGGACCCACTCTTTCTCCTCAATCGTCCGGTGATTTTGGTTTTCCACGAAACAAATCGCGCTTGGGCGCGCCACGTCGGCGCGTTTGGGCCGGACGCTTTGTCGTCCCGGCCGGTTTCAATGAATAATATTCGACTGCGTTAAGTCTCACCCACAGCCATGACTAAAAACACCCCCCGTCTCTTCGGAGCCGCCCTGCTCAGCGTCGCGCTTTCTCTGGGCGCGTTTGCCCAAACCGAGGTCAAGAGCCGCACGTTCGAAAAGGATGGTCAGACCGTCCGCGAAAGCACCATTACCGCGACCGTGCGTGAAGTGCAGGAACGCCCCAGCACCTACACCGTCGCGATCTTCGTCACCAACCGCGCAGGCAAAGAAGGCGCTGATCAACTCGGTTCGCTCGAGGACTTCATCACCGCCCGCGTGACCGACCTCGGCGTGCGCGTCATCAGCGGGGAAACCCTGCTCAATGCCGTCAGCGGGATGGCCCCGGGCGCCACCGCGACCGATCTGGATGCTCAGCTCGCGGAGAGCACCTCCGCCGTCCGCCTCTCCCAGACCCTCGGAGCCGATTACGTGATGCAGGTTTCGCTCTCCGGCTTCGAAGCGAACAATCGCACGGTCGACGCCTATGGCGTCAAGGCGGTCAACGCCGAGCGCGTCGCGCGCGTCACCTACAAGATTCTCGATGGCCGGACCGGAGCCAGTTTGGCCGCCGACACCGTGCGTGCCGCCAAGCTCGTGCAGCAGTCCGCGGCATCGAGCGAAGAGCTTTCCGGAGTCTTGAACGGCTTGCTCGACGAAGCGGCCGGCAAGGTGGCCGCCAGCCTGAAGCGCTCCCTTGATCGCGGGCGCCTGGGCGCCCCCAGCGCCGCCGCCGCCCTGGTCAGTGTTCAAATCACGACCGATGTCGCTGATCTCTACATTCCCGATGTGCGCATCGATGCCGAAAACACCCTCAGCATCTCCCAAAGCAAGTTCAAGGTTTCGGCTCTCGCCGCGACTGTTGAGATCGATGGCATCGCCGTCGGCTCGGCCCCCGGAGTGATTCAGGTCAAAGCCGGCTTGAGCAAACTCCGCGTGGTGCGCGAGGGCTTCAAGCCCTGGGAGCGCACCGTCAACTTCGTCAACGGCCAGAAACTCAACGTCACGCTGGAGATGAGTGAGGCTGGTTACGCGAAGTGGAAGGACGCCACCGCCTTCATCAACGACCTCAAGAACGGGGCCAAACTTACCGACGCGCAGGTCAAGGTGCTCGAAGGACAGGCCAAGATGCTCGGCAACAGTGGCTTCAAAGTGGATACCAAGGAAGGAATCACCATCAACGAACGGTCGATCTTCGGCCGCTAAGCAGCAGCGACGCAAAATCCTCAACCCCTTTTCCCTATGAAACTCGGACGAATTCTCCTCGCTGGTCTGTTGGCCACCCTGCTGGCCGCCCCCGCCGTCTTCGCGCAAGATGTCGCGGGCAAGAAGAAACTCGCGGTGACCAAGATCACCGCCAACCCCGCCGTCGCCCAGCGTATGGCGGCGCAGGGCGTCGGGCTCTCCCTCGACACCATCGTGCAGGGCCTGGAGGCCCAGGTGCATGACCGGCTGCTCAACACCCGGCGCTTTGAGATGCTCGAGCGCGCCGATGTCGACGCCCTCGCCACGGAAAGCGCCGCCGCCGGCGAGACCTTCGCCTTCAACAAGGCCGACTACATCCTCACCATCCGCGTCGACGGCTTCAACGACCGGGTCGAAACCCGCCGACTCGCCTCCCTCGGCAAGACGATCTCGGCCCGCGCGATCGAGATCTCGGCCGTGGCCAAGGTCACCGAGGTCGCCACGCAACGCTCCATCGCCAGCGCCAACTTTTCCGTGCTGAAGCGCGATTCCGAGAACCGTTCGGAAAACACGATCCAGCGCGTCGGCGAGGCGACTGACGAACTCATGATGCAAGCGGTGCGCGAACTCGCCCAGAAAATCTCCGGCCGGGCGACCGACGCGGTGTTTCCCGCCCGCATCATCGGCATGCGCGATCGCATCGTGACGATCAACCGCAACGACCAGGCGGGCGTCGCGGTCGGACAAATTTGGGAGGTCTTCGCGATTGGCGAGGAACTGGTGGATCCTGATACCGGCGAAAAGAGCCGCGAAGAGGTTTTCGTGGGCAAGATCCGTGTCACCCGCGTCACGCCGCAGAATTCCCAGGCCGAGATCATTGAGGACATGGGCATCGATAACCGCGCGATCGTCCGGCTCTTGGAAGACGCGCCCGAAGAGATGTAAGCAGGAGCCCGCAGAATTTACCCCGTCACCCACCCATGCAAGAATACCCCATCATGAAACAACCCACCTCCCCGAAAAACCTCCCCCGTTTCGGTCAGGTCGCAGGAGCCGTCGTGCTCCTGCTGCTCGTCGCTGGCTGCCAAACCTACCAACAAGATACCCAGGCCTTCACGCAGGCGTCCCGCAGTGGAAGCTTGCTGGTGGCCGTGCCGCAAATTGATCAGCAGGCCGAAAAGGCGGCGGGATCGAAAGACGAGCTGGTCTTCCGCTTTGAACAAGGGGCCACCCTGCGTACCGCCGCCTTGGCCGACCCCAGCGCGGTGCCAAGCATTTTGCCACCTCCCGCGCCGGTGAAAAAGGGAGCGGAGCCACTCCCTCCGCCGCCCCAGCCAACCCCGACGGAAGTCGCGGAACACTATTACCGCCGTTCGCTCGATGCCTTCGACAAGGCCGAGGCCCGGGTCAACCACTGGGAAGAACAGGCCAAGCTGAAGGTCGGATCCGAAGCGGCCGCGATGGTGACCAATCAGGCCAACATGCCCTATCGCGGGCGTTCGTACGACAAGGTGATGATGAACACCTACAAGGCGCTCAACTACCTCGCCCTCGGCGAGCGGGACCAGGCCCGCGTCGAACTCAACCGTTCCCTGCAACGCCAGCGCGATGCGGTGGCGGAAAACGACAAACGGATTGCCGCCGTGCAGGAGGATGCCGAAAAGGCCGCGCGCGGTGAATTGAAAGACGAGTCCGGCAAGACCGCCGCCTATGATAGCAATCGAGCCATGGACGACGCCCGCACGGGCCCGGCGCTGCAGGCCGCCCTCGATGAGTCCCTCGCTCCCATGCGGGCCTACGGCGATTATGTTAACCCCTTCGCCGTGTTCCTCGACGGACTTTATTTTACGGTGCTCGGCGAGACCGGTGACGATTGGGAGCGCGGCCGCAAGTCCTTCGAGCGCGTGGTGCAGATGGTGCCGGAAAACAGCTATGCCCGCGCCGATCTGGACGCCGCAACGCTGGCCGCAGAAGGAAGGACGGTCGATGGCGTTACCTATGTGATCTTTGAGACCGGCACCGCACCGCTGCGCGACCAGGTTCGCGTGGACATCCCCACCTTTCTTGTGACCAGCCGCCTCGCCTACGTTGGCGCAGCCTTCCCGAAGCTCGTGTTCAACGGCGATTACCTCGGAGCGCTCTCGGTTTCTGCCGGCGACCAGACTGTCAGTACCGCCACGGTGGCGAGCATGGACGGCGTGGTGGCCAACGACTTCAAGAACGAGTGGCCCGCCATCGTCACCAAGACCCTCATCACCACCGCCACCAAGGCCATTATCCAGTCGGTCGTGCAAAAACAGGTTGAGGATCAGGGCGGCATGTTCGCCGGGCTCCTTGCCGGGGCCGTGATGGGGGGCATCAATGCCGCCACCAACATCGCGGATACCCGCACGTGGACGTCGCTGCCGAAGGAATTCCAATACGCCCGCATCGCCACCCCGGCCAACCGCGAGCTGACCCTTTCGGCGGGCGCCACCCAGCAAACCGTCACCGTGGCGGAAGGCTCGGTAAACATCGTCTACGTCAAATCAACCTCGAACAACGCGCCACTTCACGTGTCGCAATTTACTCTGAAATGACCTCCCTGAAAAAAACCCGTGTCGGGCTTGCCGCCCTCGCCGTTGGTCTCGCCGCCCTGTTTTCGGGCTGCGCCACCAACGTCAATACCTATGAACGCGCCGATTCCCAGGCCGCGCCCAGCTACATCAACGACAAGCGCGTCATCACTGATAACACGCTCGCGGGCACCTTCCGCGTCGTCGCCCTCAACCAGTCCACCGTCTCGGGCAACCTGCTCAAGGTCCAGGCCACGGTGGAGAACTTGAAGAACAAGCCCCGCTTGTTGAACTACAAGTTCGAGTGGATCGACGTCGACGGCATGGCGCTCGATTCCGCCAACGAAACCTGGAAAGGCCTCCCGCTGCAGGGCCGCGAGACGGCCAATATCTCCACGGTTTCGATCAATCCCCGCGCGGTTGATTTCCGCCTCAAGTTCCGCGAATAACCCCCTCCCCTTATGAAATCATCTCCCACCAAAATTCTGGGCGCGGCCGCGTTGTCGGCCACGCTGCTCTTCACGGGCTGCACCACCACAGCCGAGACGCGCACCGTCGACGCCCGCGGCCCCGACGCCCTCAACACCTCCGCGATCAACTCGCAGGACTGGGCCAACGCCGCCGACCAACTCACCGCGTCGCTGCTCTCCTCCAGCGTCCTCGAGCGCGCTCCACGCCTGCCCGCCATCCTTGCGATCGACCGCGTGATCAACAACACGCAGTTGATGGTCGATACGGATCTCTTGATTAAGAAAATCCGCGTGGCCCTCACGCAGACCGGCAAGATCGCGATCACCAACACGATGGGCCTTGGCGAGCGCGCCGTCGTCGCCAGCGAGGCGGCCGAGATGGACGAGATGCAGTCCGGCAAGAAGCAGAAGACGCTCGTGCCCGACTACACGCTCTACGCCAAGCTCATCCAGCAGACCGATCGCTCGGGCAAGATGACGCAGAACACCTACGCGTTCCAAATGTCGCTCGTGCAAGTGAAGACCGGCCTCACCGTCTGGGAAGAGGAACGCCAGATCGCCAAGCAAACCAAGCGCCCCGGCGTCGGTTGGTAATCCGCACTCCCGGAGAAAATCTCAAAGGCGCCCTGCGAGGGGCGCCTTTTTTCTTGGAGCGCCTTGGCGCCGGAAGCCGGGGAACCGGCTCAATTCGACTTTGGCGCGATCACGTGGCCCTGGGCGTCGACCTCGACATCATACGGTACCTGGATCGTGCGACCGTCGGCCGTCGTCTCCGTGCGCCACTTGCGCACATAACGACGCTCATTGTTGAAAGGGGCTTTCATCGCATCGGCCACCCCCTCGGCTCCGCCGGCCACCGCACCGACCACCGAACCCGTCACCGCACCCACGGTATTGCCCACGGCGTAACCGACGGCCGCACCGGGATGATCGGGATTGGTGCCGCGCGTGGCGGTTGGGCGGGTGCCGCAACCCGCAAGCAACACGGTGGCAAAGAGGGAAACGACGGGGAGAAGGAGGTTGTTTTTCACGACGTGGAGGGTTGCGGAAACGATAACCGTGGGCACGGGACCCGCAACTCCAGAAATATGCCATTTAGCTATGCGGAGGACCCTTGACGCAGCTCAAGGCGCCGGGTGCCGGGCTGGGTTATCTTGACCCCGACATGAATTCACCGGCCTCCACGGCAACCCCCTCCTTTACGTTGGAAACGACGGTCGGCGCGATTGTGATCGCCCACCCAGCGCTCGCCCGGGTCTTTGAGCGCCTCGGCATCAACTACTGCTGCGGCGGCAAGAAACCGCTCGCGGAAGCCTGCCGTGCCCACGGCCATGATCCGGAATCCACCCTCGGGCAATTGCACGCCGCGAAGGCTGCCGGCGAGACCCTGGAACAAGACATTGATTGCGGCGCGATGACGCTCACCCAGCTCGCCGATCACATCGAGGGCACGCACCACGAATACGTGAAAGCCGAATTGCCGCGTCTCGTTGAGATGGCCGACCGCGTCGCGCGCAAGCATGCTTGGCGCGACGAGCGACTGAAGGAAATCGGCGAAACCGTGAGCCTGCTGGCCGACGAAATGTTCAACCACATGGGCAAGGAGGAGGGCATCCTCTTTCCCTTTGTGCGCCAAATTGAGGCCGGCGCGGCGGACCAGTTCCCTTGCGGTTCGATCGCCAATCCCATCCGGCAAATGGAGGATGAACATGACTTCGCCACGCGCGCCGTTGCCCGGCTCCGCGAACTATCGGATGGATTCAAGCCCGACGAAAACGCCTGCAACACGCACCGCGCGTTGCTCGGGGGGCTGGAAGAGTTCGCCGCCGACCTGCAGCGCCACGTGCACAAGGAAAACAACATCCTCTTTCCCCGCACGCTCGCTCTCGCCGGAGCGGCCTAGGGAATCCCGCGCAAAGGGGAGGGGCGTCGAGCCGATCACTACCGCGCTGGCGGAGGGTTGTTGACGGCAGAATGCGGGGCGGCATCTTTGGCTTGGGCCCGCAAAGAGAATTCCGATTCCGCGAGAGAGGATCAGGAAGAGTTAATCATGCCTTTCTACGCACACACGGCTGAAGACGCGAACGGGCAGCCGCTCCCCGAATCCTCGGGCCAGTGGCAGCCGCTGGCCGATCACCTGAAAAACGTGGCCGATCTCGCTGCTCGTTTCGCCGCGCCTTTCGGCGCGAGTGACGAAGCCCGCCTCGCCGGCTTCCTCCCGGGGATTTTGCTGTCTGTTCCCAAGGCATGCGCAAGTTCCTTAATCGGCGTCTCGTTGAAAGGGCTGGAGTTGCGACACCCGCTCAAGTCGGCACGCAGCGAGCCGAAGCCCTCACCGGTCAAACTGTCTTACCCACTGATCGATATCCCAAAGTATCGCTGCCCATTGTCGGCCCATCTTATTTCTTCTCCAGTCCAGACGGCATCTATTGCCAATCCCGCTATGGCTTAAGCGAGGTGATGTGGCCTGAGAAAAATGGACACGGGAATCTCTTAAAAGGAGACTCAGCCCGTGCAGAGAAAACATTACAGTGTGGAATTTAAGCAGGAGGCCGCCCGCCTGCTGAT
>JAUXOH010000272.1 GCA_030682505.1 Candidatus Didemnitutus sp.
ACCCCAACCGATAACCTTCCGTCGTCTCAAAATTGGCAATGAACGGCAGCGTGCTCGAGGTCACCTGAACGTTGACGGCGGTCGAGATCGTGCTCGCTCCGGCATTGTCGATCGCGCGAGCGGTCAGTTCGTAGAGACCCACGGCGACATCCGTCCACGCAAACGCGTAGGGTGAAGCGGTGGCCGTGCCGATCTTGGTGCTCCCGCGGTAGAACTCGACCGACGCGATGGTGCCGTCGGCATCGCTCGCGGTGGCCGTCAACGTGATGGTGGTGGGTGCCTCGAACGTGGCGCCGTCGAGCGGAGCGGTCAGCTCCACCGTTGGCGGCTGATTGGACGTCAGGGCAAGCAAACGCAGGATCGATTGACCGTTGATCGTGAGTTTCTTGACGGCCACGGCGCCATTGAACTGCGTGTTGCCGTTGAGCTTCAGTGTCCCCTCGGGCAACTCGAGGTGGGCGAAGACGGCTGCGCCACCGAGCAACGTGAGGTCCCCCTTCGAAAAGCGCAGCTTCAGCCAGTCCGGGCGCGCGGCAGAACCGAGCCTGCCGCCGGTCGAAAGCTTGTCCTTCAGCGTCACGATGACCGGTCCGACGATCCGCAGGGTGCCCTTGCCGGACAGGGAGAGTTTTTGGAAATTGTAGATGGCCGGTTGGCTGGCACCCGCTATCCCCAACGTGAATCCGTTGGACGAAGCCGAACCCCCTCCTTCGTCATCATCGTCGTCATCGCCTCCCTTGGTCGAAAAAGTCCCGTAGGTGCCCGGCGGAATGGCAACCAGGCCAATGTCACCATCCAGGGTCAGATCTTTCAGCGTGGCGAAATCACCCACGGAGTCCGATGCCCGGCGCAGCGTGACCTTTCTGGTGCCGTTCGGTGACGGTGGCGCTGGAACGACGGGCAACGCCACGGCGTTGGTGCGGCGCACAATGTTGCGCAGCTCAACGCTGCCATTCAGCGTCACGCGGTGCTTCGTCGGCATCGGCGCACCGGTCCCATCGAGTGTTCCCGCATACGTGGGATTGCCGCTCAGCCGAACACTTGGCGTCCCCGGAACCAGCAGATCACCCGTGATTTTCGCGCCCCCACTCAAGGTGACATCGTCGGGCTCCATCACCTGCACCGAACCCTCGATCTTGCCTTGCACGTCAGGCGCTTGGCGGACCAACGCGGTGCCGGTTGGTTGAGCCCACATCCTGCCTGCCACGATCCCAAAGAGGCAGAGACTGCAGATCAGCCGGCTCATACTTGCCCCTATATAGCCGACGACCCCCATCAACCCCGACGGTAATAATCACCTAAAATTAACCCAAAAATCAGGTGGGCATAGGAGAAGGAGTCTCATTACCCGACCGGCGCGGCTCCTTCCCGGCGCACGCGGCGGAACACGAAGACAAAAAAGGCCGTCCGGAGGGACGGCTTGAAATCCAAGGTTGGCGACGGGCTTACTTCAGGGTCGTCAATTGCTCGACGGTGAAGGGTCCGCGGGCGCCGAGTTCAGCTCGCACCGCGGCAACCTGCTCCGCCGTGATGGCCGGTGCGTCATTGCCCCATTCGGAGCGGACATAAGTCAGCGCATTGGCGATCTGCTCATCCCGCAAGACACCACCCAACGGCGTCATCGCGCTGTTGTAGACGTTGCCCTTGACGGTGATTGGACCGTTCAAGCCATAGAGCACAATGGCGATCATGTGCTTCTCGTGCTGCGGCTCGAGCACCCATTCGGATCCGGCCAGCGGGGGGAAGGCACCGGGCACACCCAAGCCATTGGCTTGGTGGCAGGTCACGCAGTTGGCCGTATAAACCCGCTTGCCAAGCATGGCCGGCGTGATGACCGGACCCGTGGCCGCCTGCAGGGCCGGCTTCTGATGCTCGTTGAAAATGAGCGGATCAAAATTCGACGAATAGTGCGCCAGATACACCGAGCCGAAAAATACCGCCGTACACATGATGCCGAGCAGCAGCAGCGGATACCGGGGATTGCCGTCGGCCTTCTCAGGTTTCTGCGCCTGGAGGCGGTCATGCGTCTGCTGAATGCTGTCGTCAGAAGCGCCGGATTGCTCGAGGTGAGAATGGTGGTCGGTACTCATCTTAATGGCCTCCCCCTTGCTTCACTGCCGGGACATAGGGTGCGGCCTCAGGATATTCGTAGGTGTCGTTCAGGCTGCGCAGGTAGGCGACCAGCGCGACGGCGCGCGGGGTCGGCACCACTTCGTGGCCGGCGGGAGCGGCGTATTTGCCCGTGAGCTGCAAGGCGTGGGGCGAAGGCTGGCCGGGGGGAATCGGACGAACCTCAAACAAAAAGGCGTAGGACGGCATGTTGGTTCCGGGCGCAACGCTCGCGGGTGCATAGAGCAGCTTGTAGAAATACTCCGCGTCGGCGTAAGGCCGCGCCGCCGCATTGCGCAGATCGGGTCCGATCCGGCTGTGGCCGAGGAACACGGTCTTCTCCCGGATGTAGTCCCGGGCGACGCTTTGGCGCACGCCCCACTGGCGGGCGATGTCGCCGCCGAAGCCTTCGCGCCGCACCTGCTGGGTGTGGCAGGAAACGCAGCCGAGGTCCTGGTAAACCATGCGACCGCGATCGGCGGTGCCGCGCAGGGGTGCGGGATGCAAGGTCTCCTCGATGGGGTCCTTGTATTGCGTGAGGGCGCCGAATTGGTTGTGCGCGGAAAGCAGCACGCCGGCCGAAGAAAGACCGATCACGGCGAAGGCACCGACGAAAAGGACAAGTCCGTTTTTCATGAGTGGCCCCCCTCCCCGACGGCACCGGCAATCGCCGGCGGGTTGCGGAAGACCGCCGGAGCGCCCGTCCCGATGAGGGCGACCCCGAGTGTCCAAAGACAGTTGATCACGAAGGCGAGATGGCCGGTCAACAAAATCATCAGCCCGACGGAACGAAACATCAGCCACGGTTTGAGCGCGGTGTTGATTTCGCCAAACGACGCGGTCGTCGCATTGAGCAGGTGGCCTTGCTGCCAACCGCCGTAACCCAGGGCGACCGCGACCACGAGCATGCCGGTGGCGGCCGTGTAGTAATGCGCTTTGATCAAGCCGTTGGATTGCCACGCCACTCCGAGGAGGCGCGGCACGACAAAGTAGACGGCACCGAACATCGCGGTGGAGAAGCACGCGTAGAGGATGACCCAGTCGCGCAACTCCGGGATGAGCGTGAACTGCGTCGTCATCGCAAAGCCGCGGACGGAAAGCGCGAAGTTCAAGATCGAGGCGACGGTGAAACCGAGGATGCTGACCAAAATAAACTTCAGCGTCATGCTGTGTTTCAGCGCCGCGGTGTTGCCGCGCAACGTGCCGAGGAGGCTCTTCAGCACCATGACGACGGCCACGACGAGCATGAAGTTCGCCACCGTGCCGAGGGTGGCCACCCAGGCGGGCACCGGACCACCGATGAGCCGCGAGCCGCCGGCAAAGGCGGTCGTGAGCACGAGCCACCAGAAAGCGAGTTTCGCCAGGTAGTAGTCGTGGATCGGTTTGCCCGTGATCTTCGGGAGAAAATAATAGATCGCCGCGAGCGCGAGCGGGATGAACCAGAGGCCGTAGATGCCGTTCACATACCAGACATTGACGATGGCCTGCACCACGCCGCCGGTCGGTGCGCTGAAGAGCATCGTCTGCGCGACGGCGTAGAGCCACGGGAACCAGAACATCGCGCCAAAGATATACCACTGCGACGCGAAGACATTCTCGGTATTGCGCACGCTGAAGGTCGTGATGGCCCAGACGCCCATCAACGCGTAGGCGCCGAGGAGCATGAAGGTGATCCAGCGGGGCATCTCGAGCAATTCGTAGGAGGTCGTGCCGCCCATGAGAATGGCGAGCATGCCCAGACCGACGGCGATGTTCCACGCCTTGCAGGCCACGATGAGCCAGCCGCCGTGGCGCAACGCGGCCGCCGACAGGCGGGCCATGAGCCAGAGCGCCACGCCGAGGCCGGCGTTGAAGCCCCAGCCGTAGACGAGGACGTTTTGAGCGGCCGCGGTGACGCGGCCGTAGGTGAACCATTCGCAGTTGGCCAGAAAGTCCGGCGTGTGCAGCTGGATGGCGGCAATCAATTGGAGCGCGCCGCCGATCACCAACCAAGCCAGGGCCTGGCTGAAGAACACGAGGACCGGCCACTTGGCGGAGGCATCGATCTCCTGTTGCTCGACGCGATCGTTATTGTCGGGGGAATTCATCAGCAAAGTTTACGGGCGGGCGTGATCCTTGACGGTGAGTGCCATGGCGCGATCGATCGGCAGACGGACGATACCTTGGGGTTGATCGACCCAGCCGTAGGTGGTGGCGGCAATCTTCTCCTTTTGGCGCAGCTCGGCGATCGCCTTGGCGCGTCCTTCCGCGGAGAACTTCCAGCGTTGGGTCTCGTCGAAGTCCGCCGGGTTCGCCGTGCCCCGGTTGTTGAACGCCGGAGCCGGGTTGTAGGTGCGATTGATCAGCCAGCCGCAGAAAATGGCCGCCAGAATCACAATCAGGGCGGTGAACACGGGGGTGCGTTGCGGGAAGGCGTAGGGTTGAGGATGGTTGCTCATAGCGCAGAAGCCTCATGGTGGGTCAGCGATTCGCCGATGCGGGGGTCGCGGATGGGGATGAGTTTGGCGGTCGGAAAACTGCGCAGGTAGGACCAGATGAAGATGCCGCCGATGCCGATGACCGCCGTGGCATTCCAGAGCAGGCCGCTCTGGAGGAACGGATACGGATCGCCGTTGGGGAGTTTCTTCGCCGGCATGATGTTGTAGCAAAGATCGATCAGGAAGACGAAGGCGATGAACACGCCGATCCACGGAATGATGCTCTTCGTGACCTTGAAGCGGTAGGACAGCAGCAGGAAGAACGGGAAGAAGAAATGCCCGAAGAGGAGGAACATGCCGACCCAGCCCCATTGGTTGAACTGGCCGTCGCTGTTGTTCATTTCGCGCACGTTATACCAGAATGTTTCCTCGGGAATGTTGGCATTCCAGATCAGGAAGTATTGGGAGAACGTGACGTAGGCCCAGAACACCGTGAACGCCAGCATCAGCTGCCCGATGCTGTGCAGGTGGTTGTTGTTCAGGATGCCCTTCAAATCGCCGCGGGACCACAGCCAGACCAGGAGCACCACCCCGAGCGAGAGCGCGGCGCGAATGCAGCCGGCGAAGAACCACACGCCATACATCGTGGAGAACCAGTGGTACTCCATCGATTTCACCCACAGGATGATGCAGGCCGTGAGCGTGACCGCGACCAACGGAATGCCGGCGGCCGACCAGACGCGCGAGGAATAGGTCCACTTCAGATCGCCATCGGCATCCTGCGAAAAGGAATTCCGGCGGAAGCGCGAGCTGAGGAACCACCAGGCGAGAAACGAGAAGATCGTGCAGCCGGTGAAAAATTCGCGGTTCAGGAACGCCGATTTTTTCGCCCAGAGCGGATCGTCGCCAACGAGGCCGTGTCCACCGACATTGGCGAGGTCGAAGGCCGGATCCATCCACTTCCAGAGAAGGGTCGGGTCATACCAGGCCACCCCCAGCAACGGCACGAAGAGCAGCAGCAACCAGGGAAACACCGCAAGGACGTGCTCATACTGACGACGCAACACGGTCGACCAACCGGCATCGAAAATGTGATGGATCATCACCAGCAACAGCACGCCGAGGGCGATGCCGGTCCAGAAAGTCATGCCGACCAGCCAGGACACGGCGACGGTGGCCGGTTTGTCCACGAAGGCGCCAACCAAGGTCAGCGCGATGCCGGCCAGACCGATGCCAAGTGCAGTGGTGGCTTTGTTGACGGCCGGGGCGCTCGCAGGCGCGGAAGCGGCGCCGGCAGGAAGAGTAGCGGTACGCGTTGTCATGTTACTTCAACTCCCCCCGTTGCTCGAGCGGCACATCGTTGATGGATCCATGCTGGGCGCGCTGGAGGGCGCGGACATAGGCCACGACGGCCCAGCGATCGTCCGGCACGAGCTTGTCGCCGTAGGATTGCATGGTGTTCTTGCCGTTCGTGATGGTTTGGTAGAGTTCGCCCACGGCCATCTGGCGGAGGCGGTCGTCATGAAAGGTCGGTGTCGCCACCATGCCATATTGCTTGGTGATGCCGTTGCCGTCGCCAACCGCGCCGTGACACGGGGCGCAATAAATCATGAAGCGATCCTGCCCGCGCTTCACGAGGGTTTCGCTCACCGCAATGGGAAAGCCGGTGACGAAGGACCCGTCGGCGTTCTTGCCGAGGTAGTGCGCGTCATCCGCCCGGAGAAAAGCCGGATCGGCCTCACCCGTTTCGCTGCGACCCCGCGGCACGGTGCCGGCCGGAGTCGGGCGATCCGTGCGGCCGTCGGCAAAGAACTTCGATCCCGCCTGCGGCTTGTAGTGTGCCTGGCGATCCATGTCCGGGAAGACCTCGAGCGGCGGCAGCGTGGAGCGCATGCCGCGGAAGCCCATGACGGACAGCATCAGCACGACGAGAAAAGTGAGCGTGTAGTAGGCGTAACGCATGTTAGTCCTCCAGCTCCGCGATGTCCTGCCCGCCGATCTTCGCGAGGAAGTCGCGGGTGGCGGTGAGGTTGAATTTCGGGTCGTTGGCCTCGATCACAATGAAGAAACGATCGTCGAGCGCGCGCACGAACTGCGGGGCCTTCATCACAGGATGATAGTGGCGCGGCAGGCCGTTGATGACGAACATGCCGATGACCGTCGCAAACGCGGTGAAGAGAATGGTCAGCTCGTAGCTCACCGGGAAGGCGAACATGGGGGAGAAGTAGGGCTTGCCGCCGACAATCAGCGGATAGTCGTAGGCGCCGGTAAACCAGATCATCGACATGCCGGTGCAGAAGCCGACGATGCCGCCGCAGAGCGACACGCGCGGAACCTTGGAGCGGCGGATGCCCATGGCCGCGTCCAGGCCGTGCACGGGAAACGGGGTGAGCGAATCCCAGTCCGAGTAGCCGGCGTCGCGCACCTTTTCGCAGGCCTGATAAAGGGCCGGTGTGGTGTCGAAGGCGGCGATCAGTCCGTAAGTGTTTTTCATGGTCAGTCCTCCTTAGTGTTGCGCGCCGTGCGGGTCGGCTTGCGCGATGACCGCCTTCACTTCCGACATCGGCATGATGGGAACGAAGCGAATGAAGAGGAGGAACAGGAACGAGAAGACACCAAAGGTGCCGAAGAAGGTGAAGACTTCGACGATCGACGGGGAGTAGTAACCCCACGACGACGGGAGGAAGTCGCGGGCGAGCGAGGTCACGATGATGACGAAGCGCTCGAACCACATGCCAACGTTGACAAAGATCGAGAGGATCCAGACGAGCGTCGTGTTTTCGCGGACCCGCTTGAACCAGAAGAACTGCGGCGTGATCACATTGCAGGTGATCATGATCCAGTAGGCCCACCAGTAGTGGCCGAAGGCGCGGTTGATGAACGCGAAGCCTTCATACGGATTCGCGCTATACCACGCGATGAAGAACTCGGTCGAGTAGGCGTAGCCGACCATCGTGCCGGTGGCCAAAGTGATTTTGCACATGCAGTCGATGTGATACTGCGTGATGAGGTCCTCGAGGCGGTAGATGGCCCGCAGCGGGAGCATGAGCGTCATCACCATGCCGAAGCCGGAGAAGATCGCCCCCGCCACAAAGTAGGGCGGGGAGATGGTGGTGTGCCAGCCCGGGAGCAGTGAGACGGCGAAGTCGAACGAAACGATCGTGTGCACGGAGAGCACGAGCGGCGTGCTGAT
>JAUXOH010000278.1 GCA_030682505.1 Candidatus Didemnitutus sp.
GTAACGAACCAGCGAACGTCATTTGCCCGGCACAGCCAGCCTCTTCGTGCCTTTCCTTGATTTCGCGTGTGTCATCAGGGAAAAACGAGACCGACCGAGCCAACCAACGGCGCGGTCGGTCTCGGTGTTTCCTTGCTCGTAATCGCTTACAGTCCTGCGGTTATGCCGATCGAGAACCACGTGTTGGACTTGAGGCCGGTCAGGTCCGTGTCGGCCCAGTGCACCCCCAATTTGAGCTTCGCCGTGCCGGTCAGCTGATAGGCCAACGACGCGCTCAGGCCGGTGTAATCGTAGTCCCCACCCGCGTCGTAGCGGGCAAGGCCGTAGGTCGCGGCGAATTCATACGAAACGCTTTCGCCCAGCTCGACGCCGTAGCTCACGCCCAGTTCGAAGATGTCGCCCTTCAAATCGAAATCGTGGAAATAGGCTGCCGAACCAGCCAGCGGTCCGACCGGACCGGAAAAGCCGACGCTCGTCTCAAAGGTGGAATCCAACTCACCGAGTGAAGGCCGGGCGGAAGGATAGAGATAGGCGGTGGCGCCGAACGTCAACTCGTAGTCCTTGGCCAACACCAAAGCGTAACCGGCGAAGAGGTCGATCTCGTTGCCTTGCGCCCAACTGCCGGTGCGTTGCTCGACGGCTTGGGCCGTCCACAAACCGGCCGAAAAGGCACCGGCCTCCAATCCAATCGAAGGCTGGAAGGAAGCACTCTGCTGCTTCACGCCGCGGAAAACATATTCCGAAGCAAAGGTGAAATCAGCAGTCACGGAGAATGACGGCACAAGGTCTTCCGCGCGGAGACTGGCGGCAGCGACCAACGCCAGCGCGGAGAGGAATATTTTTTTCATGGTGGATTTGCTTGGTCTGAGTTGAGGCGTGGATGCGGCACGCAACCGCATCAAACATCGCCCCCCAGCAAGCCACCGGCCAACTTCTAAGCTATGACACTGACGCCCGCATTCAGGAACCAGCCGCGACCGGCGGTGCTGCGCTTGGGGCGAGCGAGGCATCCTGGTAGCGGTAGAATGGTTTCGGCGCATCCGCTTGCGGCGAATTCGGCACCACCTTCCAAAACATTTTCACGCGGTCGCTCCACTGCGCGAGAATTTGCTGCGCGTGCGGACTGCTCGTCGCCTGGGCATGGGCCGCGACGAGCTGGCGCAAGGATTCGATCTCGGCGACCTCCTCGAGTCGCTCAAGCGTGACCATCTGGGAGTTGTAGCGCTGCGGCAGGGTGTTGAGATCGTCGTAGACGAATGCCAGACCCCCGCTCATGCCGGCCGCAAAATTCAGCCCCGTGCGACCGAGCACGACGATCGTACCGCGCGTCATGTATTCGCAGCCGTGGTCGCCCACGCCTTCGATCACCGCGGTGGCGCCGGAATTGCGCACCGCGAAACGCTCGCCCGCCCAGCCCGCCGCGAGCAGCCGGCCGCCGGTCGCGCCGTACAGGCAGGTGTTGCCGATCAGCACGTTGGTTTCCCACGCGAAGATTTCGTCCGAGCGCGGACTGATCACGATCTCACCGCCGCTCATGCCCTTGCCCACGTAGTCGTTGGCCTCGCCGATGAGCGTGAGGCGCACCCCGCGCACCAAAAAGGTGCCGAAGCTCTGTCCTGCCGTGCCCTTGAACGTCAGATCAATCGTGCGCGGCGCCAGCGGATTGTGGCTGCCCCGCAGGTACGCAATCTGTCCGGAAAGATGGGTGCCGAGGCAGCGGTTCACATTGGTCACCTTGTAGGATCCGCTGAATCGCCCCGAGCGACCCGCAATGACATGCCGGGCCTCTTGCACGATCAATTCGTCCAGCGAACCTTCGCCGCCGAAGCGCTCGTTGCGCTCGCGCGTGTGATGGCGATCGAGTTGCCCGGTGGGATCCACATTGTGGAGCACCCCGGAAAGATTGACAAAGCGCGTCTTGGCATTGGCCGGGTCGTCGATCTGCTCGAGCAACTCCGGTCGACCGATGATGTCGTTGAGCGTGTGCGCTCCGAGGCGGGCGAGGTAGTGCCGCACTTCCTCGGCGACGGCATCGAAGTAGGCGATGACGTTCTCGGGTTTGCCGCGGAACTTCGCCCGCAAGTCCTCGCGCTGGGTCGCGACGCCAACCGGACAGGTGTTCTGATGGCAGACGCGGAACATCGCGCAACCCGCCGCGATGAGGGCCGCCGTCCCGAAATTGAACTCCTCGGCCCCGAGAATCGCCGCAATCACGATGTCGCGACCCGTCTTCATGCCGCCATCGGTGCGCAGCGTCACGCGATTGCGCAGACCGTTCATCATCAGAACCTGGTGCGCTTCGGCCAGGCCGAGCACCCAATCGGAACCCGCGTTCTTGATCGAGCCGAGGGGCGAAGCACCGGTGCCGCCCTCATGCCCGGAAATCAGCACGACATCGGCGTAGGCTTTCGCGACCCCGGCGGCGATGGTGCCGACGCCGGAGGACGAAACGAGTTTCACGCACACCTTTGCGCGCGGATTCACTTCCTTGAGATCGAGGATGAGCTGGGCGAGATCCTCGATCGAGTAGATGTCGTGGTGCGGCGGCGGCGAAATCAGCGTCACGCCCGGCACGGAAAAACGCAGCGTCGCGATGAGGGCCGAAACCTTGTGGCCGGGCAACTGGCCGCCTTCGCCGGGCTTGGCGCCCTGCGCCATCTTGATCTCGATCTCGCGCGCGTTGGCGAGGTATTCCGCCGTGACGCCGAAGCGACCCGACGCGACCTGCTTGATCGCGCTGTTGGCGTTATCGCCATTTTCCCGGAGGCCGAAGCGCACCGGATCCTCGCCGCCTTCGCCAGAATTCGATTTGCCGCCGATGCGATTCATCGCGATCGCCAAGGTCTCATGAGCCTCGGGCGAAAGCGCTCCGAGTGACATGCCGGCCGTGGTGAAGCGGCGGCGAATATCCTCCACCGGTTCAACTTCCTCGAGGGGCAGTCCGTCGCTGGGGAACCGGAGCTTGAGCAGATCCTTCAGGGTCACGGGCGGATGCTCGTTGGCCGTGTGGGAGTAAGTCTTGAAGTCCTCGGCCTGCCCGCCTTTGAGGAATTTGTGCATGCCCGCGACGACCTTGGGATTCCAACCGTGGAACTCCCCTTCGCCTTTCCGACTGACCTTGTAGTAACCATCGTTCGCCAGCGCGGTCGCCGGCGCGGTCGTGGCCTCGGCCTCGGACGCGGCGCCGCTCGGACGCGGGAAGGCGCGCTCATGCCGCCGAATGGTTTCTTCGGCAATCTGGCGGTAACCGATGCCACCGATGGGCGACGGCGTGCGGGCGAAACATTCTTCGACCACCTTGTTGCCGATCCCGATGGCTTCAAAGATCTGCGCTCCGCGATAGCTCGCGATCGTGCTGATCCCCATTCGCGCCAGTACCTTCAAGAGACCAGCCTCGACCGCCTTCTTGAAATTATTTTCGGCGTCCCCGGGCTGTGCAGGTTGGGCGAGTTTGCCCTGTTGGGCGAGTTCGCGCACGGTCGCGAGCGCGAGGTAGGGATTCACCGCGTTGGCCCCGTAGCCGATGAGACAGGCGACGT
>JAUXOH010000288.1 GCA_030682505.1 Candidatus Didemnitutus sp.
GGAGCTGGAAGGAACCTCGCCCACGCGCCCGATGCCGAGCAGACCATGACTCACGTAACCGGGATAATCACCGGTCTTCAGCGCGTTCGCCGCAAAGGCATCCGTGCCCGTGATCGGCACGCCGTTGCGAAACAGCTGGCCAGCGGGATCGGCGGCTTTGTTGCCGCCGTCGCGGACGAAACTCGGAGTACGAATCTCCAGTTTGTCGCCCGGCAGTCCGACCAGGCGTTTGATGAAATACTTGTCGCCTTCGTCGGCTTTGAGCTCGGCGATGTTGCCCGTCTTGAAAACGAAGCCTTGGCCGACACGGGGCGGAAAGAAATTGTAGGTGAAACGATCCACAAACAGCAGGTCGCCGGTGTGGATGTCGAAAGAAACGATGGTTTCGCCCTTGCGCACCTTCTTGCCGAGCGGAATCCAGAATACCCGCTGGTCTTGTCGCCGATTGCCCGAGGTCACGGTCATCATTGATGACTCCGGCGTCCGACCGAGCTTTTGCATCTGCTCCTGCAGGACTTCCTGCAAATCGCCCGGCTTGCCGGCAAATTGTTCCTCGAGCACGCGC
The DNA here is from genome assembly GCA_030682505.1 of Candidatus Didemnitutus sp. Classification (GTDB taxonomy): domain Bacteria; phylum Verrucomicrobiota; class Verrucomicrobiia; order Opitutales; family Opitutaceae; genus Didemnitutus. The sequence goes on from JAUXOH010000288.1 coordinate 566, forward strand.
TCGAAATCAAAATCCGCCGGCACCGTGAGCCGCGCGAGTTCTCCGCCGACCATGAAAACGTATTCCCGCTTGAGCGACGGAATGATCCCGAGCATGCGCTCGGTCTTCTGGGAATAGATCACGCGCAAATCGCGCGAAATCACCGGCACGAGGACCTCTCCGTCGGCTGGCGCCACGGCGGAAAAATGGGTGGCTCCAAAGGCGGCAAAGCGCCCTGCCCTCGCGACCATCCCCGGCTCTTCGCCCGCGGTGAAGAGTTCGTGGGTCATGCCGTAGTAGCTTGGCCACATGGAGTTCGTCGGGATCTTGAACGGCTGCACAAAATACGCGCGCAAACCGAGGATCACGATCGCCGCGACGAGGAAGAACTCGATGTTCTCGACCATCGATGAAGTCGGATAAAGCCGGCCGCCGGTGTCGCGCAGGACATCCTCGAGTTTCTCAATCGCCATCTTCAGCCGGCTGGCGTCGGCCCTTTCATTCAGGCGCAACTTGAGTTCACCCGCTGTGGCCACCAGCTGCTGGCCTTGCGACGTGGTGAGCAGGTCGCGGCGGAATTTGTAGACGCGATCCGCGACCTCGAGCCAGTTGGCGGCGTGGCGCCGCATTTTCTTTTCTTCGGAGAGCAGAAAGCTGAACACGGGATGCTGAGGGGGTTAATTGCCGGTGCGGAGTACCTTGATGAAGGCGTCCGGAGGGATCGAGACCTTGCCGATCTGTTTCATCTTCTTTTTGCCCTCCTTCTGTTTGTCGAGGAGCTTGCGCTTGCGGGAGATGTCGCCGCCGTAGCACTTCGCGGTGACATCCTTGCGCATTTCCCGCACGTTGTCGCGGGCGATGATCTTGCCTCCGATGGCCGCCTGGACCGCGATCTTGAACATCTGGGGCGGAATGATCGCGGCGAGTTTTTCGCAGAGCGCGCGGCCCTGGCCTTCTGCCTTGGAGCGGTGGACAATACTGGAGAACGCGTCCACGGGATCGCCATTCACGAGGATGTCCATCTTGACGAGATCGGAAGGCTGGTAGTCGGACAGCTCGTAATCCATCGACCCGTAACCGCGCGTGATGCTCTTCAGGCGATCGTTGAAATCCACGAGAATCTCGTTCAGCGGCAGCGTGCAGGTGAGCATGACGCGGGCGCCGTCAAGCGTGTCGGTGTGGTCGCACCGGCCGCGCTTCTCCACCACGAGGGTGAGAATATCGCCCATGAATTCGTTGGGAATGTGGAGCGCGGCCTTGATCGTGGGCTCGGAGATCTCCGCGATCGAGGCGGGATCCGGCAGATTGACGGGATTATCAACCTCCATCTCGTCGCCCGCATGGATCTTCACCTTGTAGACGACACTCGGATAGGTGGAGATGATATCGACGTCGTATTCGCGGCGGATGCGTTCCTGCAAAACCTCCATGTGGAGCAAGCCGAGGAAACCGCAGCGAAAGCCGAATCCGAGGGCGACGGATGTTTCCGATTGGTAAATGAGCGCGGAATCATTGAGGCGCAGCTTGCCCAAGGCGACCTTGAGCTTCTCGTAGTCGTTCGATTCGAGCGGATACAAACCGCAATACACCATCGGATGGATTTCCTTGTAGCCCGGAAGCATGTCATCGGCGGGCTTGTTGGCGTGCGTGATGGTATCGCCAATCTTGATTTCGTCGGTGTTCTTGATGTTGGTGATGACGTAGCCGACGTCACCCGGACCGAGAAACGCGACCTTCTCCATCGCGGGCCGGAACACGCCGACTTCCTTCACCTCGGCGCGCTGGCCGGTGCTCATGAGCATCATCATCTCGCCTGCTTTGACCGTGCCGGAAAAAACCCGCGCGTAGGAAATCACGCCGCGGTAGGAATCGTCTTTCGAGTCGAACACCAAGGCGCGCTGCGTCGGATACTCCGTCCAGCGCGGCGGCGGGATGCGCGCAATGACGGCCTCGAGGATTTCCTCAATGCCGATGCCCGACTTCCCACTGGCCAAGATCGCCTCTTCGCCGGGAATCGTGAGGATGTCTTCCAATTGCTTCACGCACAGCTCGAGGTTCGCGCTCGGCAGGTCGATCTTGTTGATGACCGGAATGACCTTGAGTCCCTGCGCGAAAGCCAGGTGCGCATTGGCCACCGTCTGGGCTTCGACGCCTTGGGCGGCATCGATCAGCAGGAGGACGCCCTCGACCGCGGCCAGGGAGCGGGAGACTTCGTAGGAAAAATCGACGTGGCCCGGCGTGTCCGTGAGGTGCAGCTTGTAGATATTCCCATCCTTGGCCGGGTAGTTCATCACGACCGGATGCATCTTGATCGTGATGCCGCGCTCCTTCTCCAAATCCATCGCATCGAGATGCTGCGCCGTCAGGTTCCGTTGCGAGACCGTGTTGGTGTACTCGAGCAGCCGGTCGGACAGCGTCGTCTTGCCGTGATCGACGTGGGCGATGATGCAAAAATTTCTGGTCAGCAGTTCGGACATCTCAGGCGGGGATTTCGGAATATTCGGCAATTGATTTCACGACCCACGCCTTGTCGGTGCGACGCGCGAGCCCGGCGAGCACGCCCCCCGGGCCGCACTCCCAGAACTCGGTGGCGCCCGCCGCGACGGCATTGCGCATGCAATCTTCCCACAGGACGGATGACACCACTTGTTTGACCAGCGCTGCTCGGATCTGTGCCGGCTCGCGGACGATTTGGCCGGTGGTATTGGTCAGGACGGTGAAAGTGGGACGATTGAACACCACGGTCTCGAGGTAGCGCGCGAACTCGACGCGCGCCGATTCCATCAGGCGGCTATGGTAGGCACCGGCGACATTCAAGGGCATGACGCGCTTGAGGCCGCGGTCTTTTGCCGCTGCGACGAGCGCGTCGACCTTGGATTTTTCGCCCGACACAATGATCTGCCCCGGCGCATTGAAGTTGGCCGCTTCGATGTCGAATTCCCCGCAAAGTTCGTAAATCCGCTCCCGTTCCTCCCCGATGATCGCCGCCATGCCGCCGGTGCTTTTCTCGCAGGCCTGCTGCATCAGGCGACCGCGTTCAGCCACGACTTTCAGGCCCGTGGCAAAATCGAAAACACCCGCTGCCGTCAGCGCCGTTACTTCACCCAGACTCAAGCCAAGGGCGAAATCTACTTGGGGAAGTTTCCCTGCTTCCTTCAACGCGGCAACGACCGCCAATCCATGCACAAACAACGCAGGCTGACAGACTTTGGTTTGGGTGAGATCGGCCTCCGGGCCTTCGAAGCAAATCGCTGCCAAATCCCAGCCCAGAACGGCGTTCGCTTCCACATAAAGCGCGCGCGCCGCCGCAGAACCGTCGGTGAGCGATTTGCCCATCCCGACTTTCTGAGCGCCTTGTCCTGCAAAAAGTAGTGCGAGTGACATACGTTAAAGGGGTGGTTAAACCTCCCCCACCGGTAAAAACCAAGCCCTAAAACTTTTTGAGCTGAGGGAAGTATTTCTTGTCGTCCGTCCGCTCCGGCGGTCCGCTCCGGCGAGATTCGGCTTTCGGAAGCGTGGGCAGGGTAAATTGATTGGTGCCAGGGCTTTGGGGTTGCAGCGCAGAAGCGGGAGCGGCCGCCGGAACGCGCAATTCCGCCAATCCGCCTGCTCGACCGCTCGAAAGATCAAAAGCTTCGAGGTAAGGATTGCC
>JAUXOH010000295.1 GCA_030682505.1 Candidatus Didemnitutus sp.
GCCCGGCTACGCCACCAACTACGAATTCGGCTGGCGGGCCCGCCCCGCTCCCGGTGCGTGGGTCGATCTCTCGGTGTTCGCGATCGACTACGATGATCGGCTCGGTCGCGTCAGCACCAATATCCAGAATGTCGGACGTTCCCTCAATCGCGGAATCTCCGCGGCGGCCGAGATCGATCTCTGGCGTGCTGCGGGCGGCAACGATTCGCTTTCGTTGGCGTGGCATGGCAACGCACAGTTGCTCGATGCTGAATTCATCTCCGGCCCGCTCGACGGTCGCACACCGCAATACGCCCCGAAGCTCACCCTCCGCAGCGGACTCGTGTTGCGCATTCCCAATCGCCTGAAAATCGCCCTGCTCGGCACCTACCTCGACGATCACTTTGCCGACGACGCCAACACGCGCACCGCCACGGCCGACTGGTTGATCCCCTCCTACACGGTCGTGGACCTCACGCTTGAAACCTACGTCTGGCGCGGACGCCTCGCGGGCCGCGACTCCGCCGTGGCCGTGCTTGGTGGCATCAACAACCTGTTCGACGCACACTACTGGAGCCGCGTGCGTTCCAACGGGATCGATCCGGCCAACGGTCGTAATTTTTATACCGGCCTGCGCTTCGAGTTCTGATTGCCCCGGTCGCGGTAAATTTCGGGCCTGTGCTCCTGGTGAGCACAGGCTTTTTTGTATTCAGCGACCAAAGATCGAAACAGCCCTTAGCCGCCGCGCCCAGTTTGTCCTCATTTCAACTGAGGAATGAACCTCAACAACTGTTCCTCGCCATGTCGCCGTGCCGTTTTTTATATCATGCATGGTTCGGCAAACATCCACGCGGCTGATCGGAGCAATCCTTTTGCTGATCTCGCTGGCGATCCCTGTCGCACAAGGCTTCGACGAAACGCGTGACGTGTGGATCCGCGGAATCTTCACCGGCAATTCTCCTCGCGCCAGCGTCTGCGCCGACCCGGAACCTTGGGGCGATGCCATTGACGTCGTCGCTCGCACGCCCGGCAGCTTCATCCTCGTCGGCAGCGGGAATTCAATGAATCCGCTCTATCCTTCCGGCACGATTTTGGTGCTCAGCCGGGTGTCGTTTGACAGTTTGCAGCCGGGCCAAACCGTGGTTTATCGCAATCAGCAGCACAAGACGGTGGCTCACGTGCTCATCACCAAGGCGCGCGACGGCTGGCGGGTGCGCGGCGTGAACAATCGCACCCATGACATGGAACCGGTCGTAACGACCAATCTCCTTGGCGTGGTCGTCGCGGCGTTTTCGCCGCCGAAATTGACGGCGGTGGCCGCGCGATCCTCGGGTTTCGGGCGGACGACGTTTCTCGACGATCAGCGGTAGTCGCGGCGAGTTCGCCTCAACGAGCCAGCGCCCAACCGAGAAAAACCGGCAGCGCCTGCGCCCAGGTGCGCTCGTGGTGTTCACCACCGGCCACTTCGTGATAGGCCACGTCATGGCCCGACTGGAAGCCGCGAGCCACCAGTTCATCGATCAACTCCGTCGTGTCTTGGATCGCATCGATCACTCCGTTGCCATCGCGGTCACTGGTCTCGTCTTTCGTGCCCGCCTGGAACCAAAGGCGGACGGCCGGTTTCAAGGTCGTGGCTCGGACGAGTTGGTGGGCGATCCGTGAGGACTGCTGCACGGCGGGATTGGCGTTGGCGGCCCGCCACCAGAGTGATCCGGAAAACACGCCGGCAAAACCAAAAGTCCCCGGGTAACGCCACGCGAGATCGAAGGCGCAAAGACCTCCCATCGAGGCACCAAAAACACCCGTGCGCGCAGCGGTGGAGACCAGACCATAACGCGCCCGCACGGCCGGCAAGACGGTGCCGATCACAAAATCCTGAAAGGCCAGCGCCTTCTTCCCCCGGCCCGCATAATCCAACACGCCAGCCGTGCCATATTCCTCAATGCGATCGCGAGTCGCCGAAATCGCTACGACCAGCGGCGGCACGATCGCATGGGCCTTGATCAGCGCTCCGATCGTCTCCACCAACTGCCAACCCTTCAACATCTGACCATCGAGGGCCACCAGCACTGGAGTTTCGGGCGTGATGTCCCCGGGGGGCAAAAAGACGCGGACGGTTCTCGTTTCCAGCCCCGGCATGGCCAGGCCGCTCAACACTTCATCGCTCGCGCCGCGCGTTTCGATTCCCACCTGCTGGAGCAATCGACCAAGCAGGCTGCGCGAATTGAGCCGGGAGGAGTTCATGCCAGAGCCTTGAGCGCGCTCTGGATGCCTTCGAGCCATTGGGTGAACTCGGCCTTATATTTCGTGTCGCAATCCACGCGGGGCGAGAGCCGGATCGCGCCACGGCGGGCGAAATCTTCATCCATGCGGCGACCGCACGCGCAGAACTCGGCATATGCCGATGAGCCCAGCGCCAGCACCGCATAGCGGATATGAGCGAGGGACGATGAGTCCTCGTGCAAGGCCGCGCAGAATGCTTCCGCGTCAGGCGGGGGAGCCCCCTCCCCCCAAGTGCTGGCCAGCACGAGAACGATCGATGCCCTCGCGAGTTGTTCAGCCGGATAGTCCGCAATATTTTGCAGGCGCACGTCCGCTCCCAAGGCACGCAGGCTCTCCGCGGTGAAGACCGCGAGTTGCTCGGTGTTACCCGAGGCCGTGGCGTAGAGCACGGTGACTTGGCAAGGCATCCCAGCACACTGCCAAACCTGACGCGCATTTGTCCACCCAAGGTTCGGCTGCGGTGCTTTACCCTGGAAGACACGACCCGAAAAAAGATTGGGGCCCGCAAATGTCACGGGCCAGTGAACATCTGCGAGCCCCGGTTGGTCACCTCTCGCACCCCTTTGGGCACGAAAATCTTGACGCAAACCTACTCGAACCCGGGCAATGAGCGGACGACCAAAGCCACCTAAATTTAGGTGGATGGGAAATTGGGAGCGCGTTTCGGTGCTGTCGCCGACGCCATTCCCACAAAACCGGGGCTCCCACACCACGGCTCCGCGCTTTCTCCAAGGAAATATCGATTGATCGACTAATTTATAACCTGCTATCTTTAAATTATTTCCAATCTCTCTTGATCGAGGAATCGGCCGGGTTTGGCGAATCGAGACTAGCTGAAGATTGCCTCTGCCACTTGCCTCTGCCTCTGGCGGACTCCCGCGTCGATTTGAGGGTTCGCCTCCGCGAGGGAAACTCCCGCCCCGCCGCGCGACAGCTCCTCGTGGCCGCGGTGTGCCGCAACTCCGCGAACCAGAACGCGCTTACTCGCTTGGTGCATCTCGACGCCGCTCAAGGCAACCTCGCCGGCCTCGAAGAATACCTGCCGCGCCTGCTCAAATTCGGCAAACCTTCCCATCGCGTGCTCGAAGAGGCGTTTCTCCGCCTCACCGAGGATTCGCCGACCCACACAGCGCTTCGCCGTCGGGTGAAAGCGGTGCTGGACCGGGTGACAACCAATCCCGAGCCCGGCACGTGAGAAAATCCCGCGACTCCGGGTTGCGAGCCGCTGCGGTTCAATCAAGTCCGAAGACGGCGCGGCTGTAGTTCTCGATCGAGAAAGGCTGCAGATCATCCGGCTCCTCCCCGAGACCGATGAAGTAAATCGGGATCTTTAGTTGGCGGTAAATGCCCACAATCGCACCGCCCCGACTGGTACCGTCGAGCTTGGTGACGATCAGACCCGTCAATCCGAAGCTCTGGTGAAAAACCTTGGCTTGCTCGATGGAATTACTCCCGAGCGAACCATCCACCACCAACCAGCGGTGCTGCGGAGCCGAGGCATCGTGTTTCTGCAGCACGCGGCGAATCTTCGCGAGTTCCTCCATCAGGTTGCTCTTGGTGTGCAAGCGGCCCGCCGTGTCGACAATCAACCAGTCCGCGCCCCGTGATTTGGCGGCTTGCCAGGCGTCGAAGGCGACCGCCGCCGAATCCGCCCCGGTGTGACTGGCAACAATTTCGATGTCCAGGCGCGTGGCCCAGCTCTTGAGTTGTTCCACGGCGGCGGCGCGAAAGGTATCACAAGCAGCGACAATCACCGCCTGCCCCTCGCCTTTCAACTTGTGCGCCAGCTTGGCGGTGGTCGTGGTCTTGCCGGAACCATTGACCCCGATCAGCGCGATGACCGCGGGCTTTTCGAACTGCACCGGCAAAACTCCCTCGGACCCGATGAGCACCCGGCGCAAGACGGCCGCGCCGATTTCTGCCGCATACCGGCCGTGGAGCTCCTTGTCCTGTTTGTAGGCGGCCTTGATCTCCCCGAGGATCTCGGTGGTGGTTTCGACGCCGAAATCGGCCGTGTAGAGTGCTTCCTCAAGTTCATCGAGCGACGCCGCATCGATCTTCCGGCCGCCGAAAAGACCGTGGGTCTTCGACGCAATCTCCGCCACAGTCCGGGTCAGGCCAGCTTTGAATTTTTTGAAAAGGGCAAACATGGGAACGGTTTCGCTTAAACCAAGGACCGCCAATAATCAGGCTGCAATTCCACGCCACATATGATCATCGGAACGCCCTCGACTCACTCCGTCGCCGACTTGCGCGAATCGCGGCCAAGTTTGTCCTTCATGCGGTCGAGAATGCCGTTGATAAAACGCTTCGAGTCCGCCGTGGAAAAATTCTTGCTCAGGTCGATGGCTTCATTGATCGAAACGATCGGCGGGATATCCTTGCGATGCAGCATCTCGAAAATCGCGATCCGCAGGATTGCGAGGTCGATCCGCGCGATGCGCTCGAATTCCCAATTGTGGGCCAGGCCGCGAATGTGACCGTCGATCTCCTCCTGATTCGCCAGAACTCCATGGATGAGCTCTTCGGCAAAGGCGTAGGTTTCGCGGGGGTTCTCCAAGCCGACGAAGAACTGGTTCAAGTCTTCCACCATGTTGGCGGGCTTGTTGATGCTCGCGGCATAGAGGAACTGCAGGGCGGCGGCGCGGCTTTCCCGGCGGTGGGTGAACTGGCTGCTCATGATTTTTTGTTCCGGCGAAAGGTGGACCGCAGGGCCGCCATTTCCAGGGCCGCCTGCGCAAACTCCGCTCCGCGGTTGATTTTCCCGACGCAGCGGGCCCGGGCTTGGGCGGAAGTATGGGCAACGACCACGCCGTTGATCATCGGCACGCCGGTGGTGAGCGCGATGCTTTGCAGGGCCTGCGACACGCTCGCCCCGACCATTTCATGGTGGTTGGTATCGCCGCCGATCAACACCCCCAGGGCAATGACGCAGTCGCAACGGCTTGCCTTCGCCAGTTGTTGCGCGGCCCAAGGCACCTCATGGGAACCGGGCACCCGGATGACCCGGATGTCCTTCTCCCGCACCCCGGCCGCTTGCAGCACCGTGAGCGCCCGAGCCAAAAGTCCGTCGACCAACGGTTGGTTGAAGCGGGCCGCCACGAGACCGAACCGGAGACCGGCACTGCGAACGGGAATTTGACTGGGTGAGTCGTGGCTCATGGAGGGTCTATTGGCGGTGCCAATTTCGGATTCCGCAACCCGAAATCCACCGGGTCAGACAGGCACCTGTTCGACAATTTCGAGGCCATACCCGTCCAGACCGACAACCCGCCGGCTGGAATGAGCCAAAAGACGAATCTGCCGCAACCCGAGGGCGGTGAGAATCTGGGCCCCCGTGCCGTAATCGCGGAGGTTCGTGATCCGGCCCGGTTTCTCCGCCTGGATCACGGCTTCCTGCATCCGCCCCGTCTGTTCCATGTAGACAATGACCCCTTGTCCCTCCTGCGCCACCCGCTCAAGCGAGGTGACGAGGGAGTGATGGCTGTCCATTTCGCGGCCGTGAAAAACGTCGCTCAGCAGATTCTCCGTGTGCACGCGCACGAGCGTCGGCGACTCATCAAGCTTGCCCATGGTGAAGGCCAGATGATGCCGCCCGTCGATCTTGCTCTGAAACACGTGCAGTGTGAAATCACCATACTCCGACGAAAACGGACGGGTGCTGATGCACTCCACCAGTTTCTCGCGCTTGTGCCGGTATTCAATCAGCGCGGCGATGGAGATGAGCGGCAGGTTGTGCTTTCGCTTGAATTCCACCAATTCCGGCAGGCGCGCCATCGTGCCGTCCTCGCTGAGGATCTCGCAAATCACGGCCGCCGGTTTGAGTCCCGCCAGGGCCGCCAGATCGACTGCGGCCTCGGTGTGGCCCGCACGTTCGAGCACCCCGCCGGGGCGGGCGCAAAGGGGGAAAATGTGGCCGGGCTGCACGAGTTCGTCCGGCCTCGTGGTCGGTTCGGCCAGCAGGCGGATCGTCCGCGTGCGGTCAAACGCACTGATTCCGGTGGTGATGCCTTCCGCGGCATCGACCGACACCGTGAAGGCCGTTCGCAAGGCCTCGCGGTTTTGCTGCACCATCGGATTGATGCCGAGGCGTTTCAATTGCGGCTCCGCCATGGGCACGCAAATGAGTCCCCGCGCGTGCCGGATCATCATGTTCACCAGTTCAGGCGTCGCCTTCTCGGCGGCGAACAGAAGGTCGCCCTCGTTTTCGCGACCCTCGTCGTCGGTCACAATCACCACGCCACCGGCGGAGATGGTCTGGATCGCGATTTCGACGGAATCAAAGGGAGAGGCGGACATGGGGAAGGTCCGGCAGCATTCGGGCGGGATCGCGGGCTGTCAAATCCCGGCCACGATCAGCAGGCTCACTTCAGTCCTCCTGAAGATCGGACGCCCCTCCCCGGCCAGCGGAACTATTTCTCCCCCTCCACGGGTCGCTTTGCCCCGGCAAAAGTGTGCCCGATCGTGTTGAGCTGACCGCTGATGCGTCGCAAGGCATTGATCAAGTCGAGATACCGCGTGCTCGCCTCCAACGTGCGACCGTCGCCCCCGACCAGGCGCTGGTAGTGGGACCGCTGCACGTCGATACACCACGACTTGAGTGCGTTGCCTTCGTTCAAAAACCGTTGCGCCGCGGGCTTGTCCCGCGTGGTCAGCACCAGAATTGCCATGTCGAGACGCTGCACCGTCCGGTGGTGCATCTCCGCCAGGTCCCTCTGATCCTGTTCCGAGAAGGGCAGCGGATCCGCAATTTGCTTCAAAATCTGATGGCAAAAACTCTTGTCGATGATGTCGCCGACCGTTTCCAGCTGGCTGGCGAAATGCAGGAGTCCAAATTGCACCTGACTGTCGCGCAGTGTCATGGGCTCGGCGGGAATCTGGCTCAGGTAGTGCTTGATGGCGGCGTGCAACTCATCGACGCGGTTGTCGTGGTCCTTCACCTGCAACACCAAGGCCGAGTCGCGCTCGTGCAAACCACGCCAGCTGCTGACGAGCATGCCCTTGATTTCCTCGGTCATGCGCAGGGTCTCCCGCGCGGCATTGGCCAGCGCGAAGACCGGGCTGGCCAGCGCGGTCGGATCGAGATGGGTCGGCAGCGTCCCAATCGAACTGTCCTTCGGCTGTTCGCGTACGGCGCGAATGACCAGTCGGCCCACCACCCCCGCCAGCATCGCGCCCAAGAGGGCCACCGCGAGATTGAAGACCGTGTGGGCATTCGCCGCTTGGCGCGGCACACCGCCCGGCATCGCCTCGAACCACGCCACGACGGTGGGCAGGGCCAGGAGCACCGGCAAGATCACCGCGCACTTCAGGAACAGATTGGCGGTGGCGAGTCGTTTCCCGGCGAGCGTCGCCCAGCCTGCCGCCAGCGAGGTGAGGCCCAGCCCCAGATTCGCCCCGATCACCACCGGCAGCACGGTCGTGATGGTGCACGTGCCCGCATCGGCCAGCGCAATCACCAGGCCAATCACGGCCGTGGAACTCTGCGTCGAAAACGTCAGTCCGGCTGCGAGAATCACGAGCAGATAGGGGTGACTGCTAAACACCACCATCAACGTGTGAAAATCATTGTTGGTCGCCAACCCGCGCGCGGCGGAACTGATCAACCCCATCGCAAGAAAGATAAATCCGAGCGCGAGCAAGGTCTGCCCCGCCCCGCGCACCGTTTCCGATCGAGCCCAAAGATACCCCGCGACGCCCGCCAGGAGAAAGATCGCGTTGTAGTCAAAGAGGCGAAAGGCGATCAACTGCACCGTCACGGTGATGCCGACATTGGCGCCGAGCAGGAAGACGAGCATGCGCTCGGCCGGCAATTTGCCGGCGTTGAGCAACTGCATCGTCAGCAGGGTTTGCGCCGTCGAGGACGG
>JAUXOH010000297.1 GCA_030682505.1 Candidatus Didemnitutus sp.
TCGTCCTATGACCTCAAAATTTCTCAGAACCCTCGTCCTTCTTGCCCTCACGGTGGGCTTCCACACCTCCCTTTCAGCCGCTGATCGGGGCGGCGTGGTCAATTATTATCCGGTCACGAGGCTCGTAGAAGGCGATCAGCCGCTGGTCGATTCCTACGTTTTGCAGATTATTTCGCCGTCCAACACGCTGGTCGGGCAAAACACGTCGATCACACCGGTGCTATCCGTGGTCTACGCACCGTCCGGGGTGTCGGACGCAGTGGCCCTGAGTCACGTCACCATGAACCCGTCAACGCTGGTTTTCACGGGTCCAAATCAAACCCTCACGACAACCGTGACGAGTAATTTTCCCCTTGGAACCAATGCGGGAAATTACGCCTTTCGGATTGCCACGCCCGGCTGGCCAACCGGCACGATTGACGGGTTTGCCTTCATCAACGCCAAGGTTACCATTCCGCCGGTGGCGCTGGAGCCTCCCCTCGTTTCCCTTCTGACCCCGCTGGACGGCGCAACCTATACCTATTCGATCGGTGGCCCGCCCGTCGCTGTCACCGTCAGCTTCAGAGCCTCGGCCTCGCTCAATGCCCCAATCACCTCTCTCGACGCGGATATCAGCGGCATCGCCGTTGCCCTTACCACCGTCACCGGCCTCGGCACTGCAACGGCAACCGGCCAGGGAACCCTCCTGATTTCGCAGCCCGGCGTTTATACGGTTCAAGTTCGGGCCGCAAACGACATCGGCACGAGCACGAATTCGGCCGAGATCACGATCGGTGTCGTCGCGCCACCGCCGACCGTTGCCATCGCGGCACCGGTACTGAACAGTTCCTACACCTACACTGGCGGCGCCGCGCTGCTTGTACCCTACTCGTTTTCAGCCGTCAGTGCCTTTGGCGGCATCACGAACTTTACGGCGACACTCAACGGCAACCCGATCACCCTTTCGCCGATCGGTCTGAACACGCTCAACGCCAGCGCCACGGGCAATCTCCAGATTCAGGCCGGCGGGTCCTTCACCCTCGTGGTGACCGCCACCGACCAGAACGGGACAGCCAGCTCGACGCGGACGTTCAATGTCACGACCCCGGTCCCACCGCCGACGATCACCATTGCGCAGCCGCTCCATGGCAGTGTCATCACCCGCGTGGCCGGAAGTCCCGCGACCCTCGTGCCGTTTAACTTCACGGCCCTCGCGAGCGCCGGCTTTACGATCAGCGCCATTTCCGCCACCCTCAACGGCAACGCCATCGCCGTCGCCAGCAATGGCCTTGGCACGGCCACGACGACGGGAACAGGCAACCTCTCGCTCAGCGCTCCGGGCACCTACACGCTGATTGCCGAGGGCAACAGCGGGGCCGTGAGCGCGACGGCGACCACCACTTTCACCGTGGTCGAAACCATTCCGGTTCCACCGCCGACGATCACGATCACTCAGCCGGTCCATGGCAGTGTCATCACCCGCGTGGCCGGAAGTCCCGCGACCCTCGTGCCGTTCAACTTCACCGCCCTCGCCGGCAGCGGATTCACGATCAGCACCGTTTCCGCCACGTTTAACGGCAACCCGGTTACGTTTACCCCCAGCGGCATTGGCACTGGCACCGCCTCCGGCGCCGGCAATCTCTCCGTCAGCGCACCGGGCACCTACACTTTTGTTGCCACCGGGAGCAGCGGGGCATCGACGGCATCCGCTGCAGTTACCTTCACCGTCACGGAAACCCAACCGCCCGTCGATACGTGCAACATCCTTTGGCTGCCTCCGATCTCGCTGGGCAAGGTCGTGAAGGGCGGATCCGAAATGCCCATCAAGTTCAATCTCGTTTGCTGCACTCAACCCGGCGGCTGCCAGAATTCGAATCATCAGTATAACGGCAACGGCAACGGACACACGAACAGCAATGGCAACGGCCATCGCAAGGATGATGACGATGATGACAATGACGGCCCCGGTAACGGCGATCACGAGAACTGTCCCGCTTCGCGCGACACCTCGGTGGTCATCGCGATCTACGAGATCTTCCCGAACGGTTCCTCCTCTCCGGCAACTCTCTATCCTTACGGCACCGGTTCACCCAATCCCCCGAACTACACCATCAACGGGAACAAGATGTATCACCTGAATTTCAACACCGCGAAGGGCAAGCATCGCTATCACATCGATGTCTACCGCTTCCCGGCCGGTTCCTCCACGCCCCAGCTCGTGGGCACCAAGGAATTCACCACGCGCTGAGTTCGCGCCCGTCACCCTTGCAAGGCACGGCTTTCCGCCGTGTCTTTTTTATTTCTTGGCGGCCGGTTTCTCTGCAAAGAGCCGTTCGAGAATCGCGTAATTCAAATCCGCGCTCATCGGCCGGATCACCTTCAGCAGGGAAAAGGTCGCCCAATCGTTGCGCGCAAGCACATCCTCCGGCGTAAAGATGGCGGACGCTTCCGCGGGGACGAGGTAATGGCGGCGAATCGCCGGGAGTTCGGCGCGCTTGCCTCCCACCACGGCAGCGGCATAGACGGCCGCCACGGCCTCGTTGCGCAACGCGGGAGAATCGGCCGGCAGTTCGCCGACCGCCGCAAGGCAACGGGCGAGAATCGCCTCATTCGGATAGACCACCAGGTGCTGTGCCAGCAACGCCACGGCCGACGCACTTGTTCCCTTGTCGCGGGCCAACAGCACCTCCGCTTCGCCGAGCAGCGCGAGACGATTCCGACCGACCGCATGCGCCGCAAGCGCCAGCCGCACCACATCGCGGCCCGCCATCATTCCCCTCCCTTGCTCCAACAGGGCAAGCGCTTCGTTCGTCGCACCAAATTCGATCAAGCGCTCTATGCGGTGGACGCGGGCATAGGGGAAATCCGCGTCGATGGGCTCGAGTTGCAACAAGCGGGGTGCATCCGCCCGGTTCGCCTGCCGCAGTCTCAACTCCAGCTCCAGCACGCGACGCACCCGCGCGGGTATCTTCTCGTCCCCGGCGATTTCCTTCAGCACGCCGGTTTCGCCGGTGAGCCGCACCGCGAAGAGCAGGGCATGCGTCCACGCCGCGGCATTTTCTGGTCCGCCCGCCAGCTGCCGGGCGGCCATCAGCCCAACTCCATCCAGTCGGCCGCGCAACAAGAGGCTCCGGAACCAGACCAAGGCCGTTTCGTTCCGGCGCTCCGGGTGATTGCGCATGAGGTGTTCGAAGAACGGATCGACTGCGGCGGGTCGGCCCACCTGATAGAATTCCGCCAGGGTCAGCGCGATCTCGTAGTCGCCGGGGTTCATCTCGTAAGCGACCGTCAACGAATTGGCGGCCTCGCGAAACTTGCCCTCCGCCAAAAGCTCACGCGCCTGTTCCAAAAAGAACCGGGCCCGCACCCCGTCCAACTCGCTCCAAGCTGGTGGCCACATGATTTGCCGCGGACTGACATTGAATCCGACCACGCGCATCGTTCCCCACACCCCCAAGGCGGCAAGCAGCAGGGCGACTGCAACCGTGCCACCAAGGATGGCTCCTTGCCGAACCCAGTAGGGACGCACCCCCTCGGGCCCCACGCCGCACTGCCATTCCCCGTCCGGATTTCGCACCAAGAGCGGACAGACTCTTTGCGAGAAACGCTCAGGACTCTTCCAAAAGACCACCGCTTCACACCGCGTTTCTCCCGGCCGCCCTGAATCGCTTTCGTTGTGACACGGGCACTGGCCCTTGCGTCCACGCAACACGAACACGGTCTTGCGCGCGTTCCAATACCACGGAGCCAAAAAAGTCCGGACGAAGTCAGCAAACCAGCCTTTCATCTCGGCGCATCAAGTCCCGCCGGACCAGTGGGCGCAAGTCACATTGCTGGCGCGACGAGCCACCCGACCCCGCTTAGTGAAAGATACTTCCGTTTCATTCCTCGCACCTCGCGCGCCCGAGTCACCAGCTCCTTCTCCCGACCTCAATCCGCACTGGCCAAGATCGCCCTCCCCGTGGGTCGGGCGGTTTTTCCAATGTGATTTGCAACCCGCGGCGACCCGCCCAAACTGCGCGTGGTGGAATACTTCTATTGGACCCTCACGATTCTGCTGATGCTCACCGGACTCGTGGGTTCGATCGTGCCGCTCATTCCTGGCACCACCCTCATTTTCGCCGCCGCGTTGCTTCACAAAGTCCTGCTTCCATCCACGATCAGCACGACCGCCGTCGTCTGGATTGGCGTGTTCTGGCTTTTCTCCCTCGCCGCCGACATCGCATGCACGCTGCTCGGAGCGCGCATGATGGGGGGGTCCAAATGGGGCATGACCGGCGCAGGGGGCGGCGCCATGGTCGGTATGTTCTTCTCTTTGCCCGCGCTGATTTTCGGCGCCGTCTTCGGGGCGGTGGCCGCCGAAAAATTCGTCGAGAAGCGCCCCGACGGCGAAGCCCTGAAATCCGGCGTGGGCGCGGCGCTGGGTTTCCTCGTCGGCACGGCGGTGCGGACGATCTGTGCACTCGGGATGATCGGGCTCTTCATCTACGCGGTGTTGACCGTCGCCCCAACCGCGGTGCGATAGGCCAAATTCCGGCGCCCCACTGCTCCCACCCGCGAGGCTGTCATCAAGCGGCGTTCGACCACTCGATCACGGAATATTTGGCGAATTGTTCCCGCGCACGGGTCACGGCGCTTTCGAAGCCCTCTTGGGGAATTCCCGCCAGTTCGAGCATCGCATCGTCGCGCGACCAGCCCGTCGATTCACCGGGCAAATGGCAGCCCCATTCCGCCACCACCCCACAGGCGAGATGCAAGCGCGCCGCGCTGGCGCCAAATTCAACACACTCCCTCGGATTGCGATGGGAGCAAACGGCGTTGAACATCTCCGGAGCGAACCGCCAGTGGTCAAGCAGGATGCCGGCGACCTCGGCCGAACTGAAACCGTGCTGCGCCTTCTCCCAGACTTGCACGTCGGGAGCGACTTCCTCTCCAGGATAGCGCAAATGTCCCGCGTGGTTGTTGAGCACGACCTTGCCGATGTTGCGCAAAAGACCCGTCGCATAGGCGTGCTTGGAATCATTGCCAGCCAGCTCGGCGAAGGTTGAACTCAGCGTGGCCGCCGCGACTGCGTTTTCCCACAAACGACCGCCCGCGATGTCGTAGACCGACAGTTCCCCCTGGAAACTGTGCCGTGTCACCGCGAGGCCGATGATCTGGTGAATATCCCCAAATCCAACCCGCGCGACCGCCTCTTCCAGCGATTCGCAACGACTGCGCAGGCCGTAAAGCGCACTGTTCGCCAACTTGATGATCTGGAACGTGAGCGAGGGGTCGATCTTGACCAGATCGACGATGTCATCGAGATCGACATCGGGATCTTCAAGCATGCCCTGCAGCCGACCGAAGACGCCAAGCGATGGCGGCAATCGAGAGCCGAGGGAAACGATGGTGTCGTGGCCCAGATTCATAAGTGGAATAACCGTAATACGGCACGAATCGACCCCAACTGAAGGCCGTTCCCGTCAAAAATCAGCCGTTCCCTGCCCTCAAAAATCCAATGCCTTGAGCGGACCGAGTTTGACCTCGAAACGCTCATCATAGGGGGTGACGCGTTTGAAGTCGGTGCGGGTCATCGCCGTTCGGCCGCCCACCGGTACAAACAGCACCGAAGCCTGCCCATCCGCGGTGATCGCGGTTACTGTCGGTCCAAACTCAGGCAGCACGCGCGCGAACTGCATCTGCGCTTCTCCAGACTTGACCTTCACGATGCCGGCGACGCGAAACGAACTCCGCAGTTTTACATCAATCAAGCGCAACGATTCGGTCGCCCGCTCGATTCTGACGAAGACTT
>JAUXOH010000300.1 GCA_030682505.1 Candidatus Didemnitutus sp.
CGCAAGGTTCGAATGCGTGCCCGACATGCTCTCCACCGGGAAATAGGGCGCGAGCACGACCAATAACACGTGGAAGACCAAGGTGCAGAGGACGCCGATGGCGATCGACCGGGACGCCGGATCGTCACCGGGCCCGAAAAAGGGACCGGAGCGGGAACGCGGTGATTCTGGCTGGAGCTTGAGCACGTGTTTGGGACGAATTCAGCGGATCAGACCCGCACGAGTCAAAAGTTGTTTCATTTCCTCGACGGGAAGCCCGATAATATTCGTCAACGAGCCGGAAAACCCCTCCACGATCAGCTCGGGATGCTCCTGGATGGCATAGCCGCCGGCCTTGTCGAGGGTGTGCACGCGCTCGAGGTATTGTTCGATCGTCGCGTCGCTCAGGGTCTTGATGGTCACCTCGCTCGCCACGCCTTGATCAAGTCTCAGCCCATCGGACCGCCGGCGCACGGCCAGTCCCGTGAAAACGGTGTGCGTGCGACCGCTCAGGCGGCGCAGCATGGCGCGCGCCTCGGGCAGGTCGCCCGGCTTGTTCAGGACGGTCTCATCGACAAAGACGGTGGTGTCGGCACCGACCACGGTCGCCTCGGGATGCCGCTCGCTCACCCAGTCTGCCTTGAGCGCCGCATTGTGGGCGACCAGGTGCCGCGGATCGGAGTCGGACGCCTCGTGCTCGACGACCTCGGCCGGCAGGACCTCAAAGGGCACGTTGAGCTGCGCCAGCAGTTCGCGGCGGCGCGGGGAGGCGGAGGCAAGGATCAATCGGCCCATAAGTTGCGGGCACGCTAGGTGGCGTTCGGGCTTTCGGCTAGCGGGATCTTGCACCTTCGGATTGCAGTCCCGCCCAACAACGGCAACTTTCCCGACCCATGCGGATCGGACTGGCTCAAATCAACCCCATTGTTGGCGACTTGGCGGGCAACCGGCTGCGCATTCTGCGGGCCTACCAGACGCTCGTCGAGCAAGGCGCCGATCTGGTGCTGTTTCCTGAACTGGTGGTCTGCGGCTATCCGCCGCGCGATCTGTTGTTGCGCAAGCGGTTTCTCACCGATGTCGAGGAAGCCACGCGCGAACTCGCCACGCAGATCGGCGAGGTGCCCGCGCTCGTCGGTTTTGCCGAGCCCAACCAGTCGGGTCAGGGCCGGCCCGCCTACAACTCCGCCGCTTTTTGCCACCGGGGTCAGATCATGCAGGTCGCCCGCAAGTGCCTGTTGCCGACCTACGACGTGTTCGACGAGGACCGCTACTTTGAACCGGCCGGCGAACCGACCGTCGTGGAATTCCGAGGCCAGCGCATCGGCGTGACCATCTGCGAGGATCTGTGGGCGCAGGAGCTGGTGTCCGCGCGACGGCTCTACGATTTCGACCCGGTGCAGCGACTCGCGAAGGCCAGGCTCGATCTGATGCTGAATCTCTCCGCCAGCCCCTGGCAGCTCGCGAAGAACTCCGTCCGGCGCACCCTCGTGAGCGATGCCGCCAAAGCCTGCCGTTGTCCCGTCGCCTATTGCAACGCTGTCGGCGGAAATGATGAGCTCTTGTTCGAGGGCCGCAGTGTCGTGAGCGACGCCGCTGGCAACCTCCTCGCGGGCTTCGCCGCCTTTCGCGAGGAGTTGCGGGTCGTCGCAGTCACGCCCGGACACGACCTCGCCCCGCCGGAAGGCGCCCCCGTCGCCCTAGCCGCGCACCCCACCTACGAGCAGGAGCAACTCGCCGATGTTTACGATGCCCTGGTGCTCGGCGTGCGCGACTATGCGCACAAGACCGGCTTCACCAAGGCCCTCCTCGGACTTTCCGGCGGCATCGATTCCGCCGTGGTCGCCGTCATCGCCGCCGAGGCGCTCGGGGCCGCGAACGTCACCGGCGTCAGCCTCCCGTCGGTCATTTCCAGCCAGCACTCAAAGGACGACGCGGCCGCGCTGGCGAAGAATCTCGGCCTTGAGTTCCAGACGATCCCGATCGCTGGTGTGGTCACCTCCGCCGAAGCCGCCCTCGCGCCGATGTTCGCCGGCCGGCCGCGGGACACCGCCGAGGAAAACATCCAGGCCCGCGCCCGCGGCCTCCTGTTGATGGCCATCTCGAACAAGTTCAATGCGCTCCTGCTCACCACTGGCAACAAGAGCGAGTTCGCCGTCGGCTACTGCACCCTTTACGGCGACATGGCCGGCGGACTCGCGGTGATTTCCGACGTCTTCAAGACGCAGGTGTTCGCCCTCGCCCGGTGGATCAACCGGGACCGGGAAATCATCCCGACGTCCACGATTGAGAAACCGCCGAGCGCGGAACTGCGGCCCGATCAAACCGACCAGGACAGCCTGCCGCCCTACGATTTGCTCGATGCGCTGCTCAAGGGTTACGTCGAGGAGAGTCTCTCCCGCGCTGAACTGATCGCGCGAGGGTTTGACCCCGCCGTGGTCGCGGACGTGGTGCGCAAGGTCGATCTCAACGAATACAAGCGCAAGCAGGCCGCGCCGGGCCTCAAGATCACCTCGCTCGCCTTCGGCGTCGGTCGGCGCATTCCGATCGTGCAGAAATACGTGAGCTGATTTTCACAGCAGATGACTGGTGTCCTCGCGCGCCAGCCGCTAAAGTCCCTTTCTTCCATGACCACTTCCGAACAACTTTTCGAGCGCGCCAAGCAACTCATCCCCGGCGGCGTGAATTCCCCCGTGCGGGCGTTTCGTTCCGTCGGCGGCGCCCCGTTCTTCACCCGGTCGGCGCAGGGCGCCACCCTCACCACGGTCGATGGGGTCGAGTTGATCGACTTCGTCTGCACTTGGGGCCCGGCGATCCACGGCCACAATCATCCGCGCATCAAGGCCGCCATCGCCGAGGCACTGGAACGGGGCACGTCCTTCGGCACGCCGAATCCTTACGAGGTCGAGATGGCCGAGCTGATCGTGGATTTTTTCCCCTCGATCCAGAAGGTCCGCATGTGCAACAGCGGGACCGAGGCCACCATGTCCGCCATCCGTCTCGCGCGCGGCTTCACGAAGCGCGACAAGATCATCAAGTTCGCCGGCTGCTACCACGGCCACAGCGACTCCCTGTTGATCAAGGCCGGCTCCGGCGCCCTCACCCACGGCAACCCCGACAGCGCGGGCGTGCCGGCGTCGTTCGCGCGGGAAACCATCGTTCTCCCCTACAACGACACCGCCGCCCTCGAGGCCGCCTACGCCGCCAATCCCGGCCAGATCGCGTGCATCATTTTGGAGCCCTACCTTGGCAACATCGGCTTCGTCAAACCCGACCCCGGTTACCTCGCCTTCGTGCGCAAGATCACGGCGGAGCACGGCAGCCTCCTGATTTTTGACGAAGTGATGACGGGCTTTCGCCTCGCGCGCGGTGGCGTGCAGGAACTGGAAAAAATCGTTCCGGACCTGACCACCCTCGGCAAGATCATCGGCGGCGGTTTGCCGGTCGGTGCGTTCGGCGGTCGCGCCGAGATCATGGACCATCTCGCCCCGCTCGGCCCGGTTTACCAAGCCGGCACCCTGAGCGGCAACCCACTCGCCATGGCGGCGGGCATCGCTTCGCTGCGCCTGATCGACGAACTCAGCCCCTACATCAAACTCGACACCCTCGGACGCCAGGTGGTCGATGCCGCGCAGGCCGCCGCAAAGAAGAAGGGCCTCCCGCTGCAGTCGCCGCAGTCCGGTTCGATGTTCAGCCTGTTTTTTACACCTACCCCCGTGCGCGACATGCCCACGGCGCTGACTTCCGACGCAAAATTGTTCGGGCGCTTCTTTCAGGCCTGCCTCGCCGGCGGGGTCTATCTTCCCCCAAGTGCCTACGAATCATGGTTTCTCAGCACTGCGCACGAGGGGCCGGCGATTCAGCGGGCTTGCGAAGTGGTCAGTTCGGCCATTGAGTCGCTCTAAGAAACGGCACTTTGTGCCGTTGCTTGGGTAGCCCTCCATGAGTCTCTTACGCCATTTCCTCACCCTGGCGACCGCGGTGCTCTTCGCTCCGGCGGTCTTTGCGCAGCCGAGCCATGCCTCGGTGATGCCGCTTGCGGAGCTCCAAGCCGGCATGAAGGGCGAAGTCTGGACGGTGTTTCGCGGCAGTGAGTCGGAGTCGTTTGCCGTGGAAGTCACCGGCGTGCTGCACAACGCCCTCGGACCGGGGAAGAGTCTCATTCTGTGCGAACTCACCGATCCGCGCATCCAACCCATGGGGGCCGTCGCCGGCATGAGCGGCAGTCCGCTCTACATTGGAGACAAACTGGTCGGGGTGCTCGCCTACCAGATTCAACGCTTCGAAACGGTGCGCTACGCGGGCTTCACACCGATTGCCGACATGCTCGAGATCAGCGCCCTGCCGAATATGCCCGCCGCCCCGGCTTCGCCGCTGCCCATCCCAGTCCAGAGCGAGCGCCAAGGCCGCAACCCCGCCACGGCGAACTTGGCGGGCGGTTTTCAGCCCTTCACGCCGGTCTTCTCCATCGGCGGAATCTCGCCCCAGGTTGCCCATGTGATGGCACCGCAGTTTGAAGCCCTCGGTGTCAATGCCGTCGCGCTCGGCGGCAACTTCGGCAACGCCTCGAACGACGAGGCCCGGCCCCTCCCGACCCTCAACCCCGGCAGCGTCGTCGCCGCCGCGCTCGCCGTCGGCGATATCACCATGGCCGCCGGTGGCACGGTCTCCCACGTCGACGGCAACCGCATCCTCGCGTTCGGGCATCCGCTCATGACCCTCGGCGCGACCGAAGTGCCCATGGCCGAAGCGGAAATTGTCACCATCCTTCCGAGCAGTCTGAATTCGATCAAGGTCAGCAATACCGGCCGCGTGATCGGCGCCTTCAGCCAAGACCGCCTCTCGGGCATCTACGGCGAGATCGGCCGCATGCCCCACCTCGTGCCGATCGAGATCAGCCTTCCCTCCCGCTTGAATCGCCAGAGTCTCCATTTTTCCGTCATTGAGCACGAGATGCTGCTCCCGGCCATCGCCGCCACCGGCCTCACCCAAGCCGTGCTGGGCTCCAACGAGGCCGGACTCACGCGTGGTTTCCGCCTCACGGCCACGGTGGAATACGCCGGTCGCGAACCCCTGCAATTCAGTCAACTTTACCCGGGACCCCAAGGGTTCACGCAGGGCGTGGGCGAGGTCACCGCCAGTCTCCAACAATGGCTCTTCAATCCCTACGAGCGCACGTTCCCGGAGCGGATTCGGTTCGCCGTCGAGGAAACGGTCGAAACCCCCGTGGGCTACGTCGAACTCTTCCAGGTTTCCCGCAGCAGCGCCGCGCCCGGTGAAACTATCACGGTCTCGCTGAGCTGGCGCGGTTTTCAGGCCGAGAAGTTTTCCGAGACCTATGCGATCGCGGTGCCGCCGGACTGGAGTGGCAAGGACCTCGAGGTCGTGCTCGCCAGTGGCCGCCAACTCGACGATCTCACCGGCCGCCCCCGCACCCTCGCGGTCAATCAACTCCGCAACTTCGACGAATACCTCGCCGTGCTGCGCGACTCACGCGCCACCGACGGTCTCTACCTCGCCGTGGTGGAACGCGCCGCCCTCTTCACCGACAACACCGCCCGCACCATCGAGCTGCCCGGTTCCTTCGAGCGCATCGCCCGCACCGCCGACGCCGGACGCTACCAGCGCCGCGAAGCCGCCGTGCCCCTCCACGAGCAACACGTTTTGTCCGGCCGACTCTTCAATGCCCACATCCGTCGGCCCTTGAAAGTCACCGACTAACTGCCACGGCGCATCCCTGATCGAACGGCCTTTCGTTCGATCGCGCCCGACGATTCCAGCCCATGCGTCTTCGTTCCCTCCTCCTTCTCGCCGGACTTGCCGCGAGTTCCACCGTGGCGGCGCCGCTGTCGAAGCAGCTCGAGATCGACTTCTTCCGCGAGGTGCCCAATCGCAACCTGAAGGCCCTCGCAGTGCGCTCCGACGGACGCATCCTCGGCGGACCGACCCTGCGCGAACTGCCCGGCTCCATTCCCGCCGATCTCCTCTGGACGATTGCGCCGACTACGGATCATCGCGCGTGGTTGATCGGCACCGGTCCCGAGGGAAAAATTTTTCGCGTCGAGACCAACGTGCGCACCGATTACAAGGTCGGCGTGGCAGTCGACCTGGAGGCCACCCACGTCGCCGCGCTCCTGCCCTTGGATCAGGATTCGTTTCTCGCCGGCACGTCACCGCAAGGATCGGTCACGCTGGTTCGAAAGGGACAGATTGTCGCCGCGCTCGAACTGCCGGTGGACTCGATTTTTGATCTCATCCGCCAGCCGGGGGAAGCGAAGGCCGTGCTGATCGCCACCGGGAATCCGGGGCGGATCTACCGCCTCGAGCTCGCCGCCTTTGAGGCCGCCGGAGTGGCCAAGGGCAAAGTCACCGCGCTCGCCGACCTCGCCCGTCACGGCGTGCAGCCCTTCGGGGAAGTGCGCGATCGCAACGTGCGCCGTCTGCTCGCCCTTCCGGACGGTCGCGTCATGGCCGGCTCGGCCCCCAAGGGAAACGTCTACGCCTTTCCCCCCACCGGCGGCGCGCCGCTGCTGCTTATGGAGAACAAGGAGGCCGAGGTCACCGACCTGCTCCTCGATTCCACGGGTGGATTCTATGCGGCCATCACCCTCTCCGGCACCTTGGTCGAGAGCCGCGTCAACCGTCCCGCTCCGCCGGTGCCCGCCGCCGCTGCCGGAGCCACGCGGACGCCGGAAGCCGATCCTGCCGACGTCACGCGCAACGAACGTTTTCCGGGACGCGGCCAGTTGGTCTACTTCCCTCCCGGTGGCCTGCCCGAAACGGTCATGTCGCGCAGCAACACCGCCTTCTACCGGCTCGCGTGGCACGATGATGCGAACGTGAGATGGATTTTGATCAGCGGCGGTGAACAGGGTGAATTGCTGGCCTATGCCCCCGGCGAACGTCGCAGCCTCAACCTCGGGGCCACCGGTTCTGCCCAGGTAAACGCCATTCTCCCCAGCCAAGCCGACGTGCAGGGCTTGTTTCATCTGCTCCGCAACAATCCCACCGGACTGTCGCAACTGAATTTCTACGACGGCGGCGAGCGTTCGCTCGAAACGCGCAAGATCGATCTCGGGGTCGCGGCCGAGATCGGGCAGCTGCATTTCACGCAAGCCGGCTCCCACCCCGGCGCAAAAGTACGCGTGGCCCTGCGCACCAGTTTTGGCAGCGATGAATTGGAGGGCTGGTCGGGCTGGGTTGACCTCCAACCGACAGACGGAGCCTGGTTCGCGCCGGGATTGGTCGGCCGCTATGTCCGGCTGCGCATGACCATCGAGAGCCCGGTGCAGCACACCCCGGTCATCGACAAGGCCACTTTGCATTTTCTGCCGCAGAACCGCCGGCCCCAGCTGAGTGACTTCCGGATCTTCCCGCCCCATCTCGGCCTCGTTCCCGCCGCCGAAGCAGCGGTCACCCCGTCCAACTCCACCCTCGGCCAGCTCCTGGCGCTGGCGGCTCGGGACAGCAAGGACGACTCGGGAACCACCAAGCGTCGCACTTCGTTTCTGAACAGTCTGATCGTCCCCCAGCCCGGGGCGCAGTTTGTCTATTGGGCGTTGACCGACGCGGACGACGACAACCTGGCCGCCACCTTCTCCCTGCGGCCCGAGCACGCCCCGG
>JAUXOH010000303.1 GCA_030682505.1 Candidatus Didemnitutus sp.
CCCGATCCACAGTTTTTCCCGTCCGCAGGATGCGCTGAAGGCCCTGCCGAATCTAAACGTCGGCCTGATCGTCACGGATTATCAGATGCCCGAGCTCAATGGCCTCGAATTCCTCGGCGCGGTGCAAAAACTTCAACCGGAAGTTCCCGCCGTGATGATCACGGCCTATGAAATCGAGATGAATTCCGACTACGCACGGCGTTACCCGGCGCTCAAGGCCATCGTGCGCAAGCCGTTCAAGTGGATCGTGCTGGCGAAGGAGATCTCGAAGCATTGGACCGGGTCGCATCCGCCCTTCCCCCGCAGCGAGCCTTAGGCTCGGCCACGCGCCCGTTCCGGCCGACTCAGGGTTTGCGCGAGATGATCTTCAGCCCGGTGTTGTCCGCCCGAAGCGGGAAGATCTGACTCGCCACCCCGACCGCAAAAAATGCCTCGGCCATCGCCCGGCCCACCGCTGCGGCTTTCGCCGGTGTCGCCACGCACAGCACACTCGAGCCACTGCCGCTCAACCAACCGGTGTAGGCGCCGGCCTGCACCCCCGCCTTGATCGCCTCACCCGCACCCGGAATATTCGGCAACCGATAAGGCTCGTGCATGAAGTCCGCCACGGCGTGCGCCAGACGATCGAATTCACCGGTCAAGAACGCCGCGACGACATAGCTCGAGCTGTTCACGCTGCGCACCGCGTCAAAATAGGGCAACTTGCGCGGAAGAATCCCGCGCGCCTGCTTCGTCTCAAGTTCCTGCGCCGGTGATACCACAACGAACGAAACCTCGCGACCAATCGGCTGACGCACCACCCCGAGCAGCTCACCCGTCTGCGGATCCGTGCGCCCGACGCAGAATCCGCCCAGCACCCCGGCCGTGGCGTTGTCCGGATGGCCCTCGAATTTCGTCAAGATCGCGGCCAGCGCCAACTTGGCCAGCCGGGCGCCGCTCAGCTCGTTCAACCCAGCCACGATCCCGGCTCCGAGCGTCACACTCGACCCCAGGCCCCGCGACACGGGCACATCCCCGCTGATCGCAAATTGGAAATCAAACGGCGCCACCCCGCTGCGGGCGAAAAAGATCCTCGCGGCGTCCGCCGCCATCGCCGCGCCGAGCCGCGCGGGCGGGGCATGCAGCACGCCTTTCCCTGCGGCACAACGGCGCACCACCACGGTGTTGTAGAGGCGAAGTGCCAGGCCAAGCGTATCAAATCCGGCTCCGCAATTCGACGTGCTGGCCGGAACCCGCACGGAAACCTCGCGCGGCAGACCCTGCTTGCTTTTCGCTTTCATCGGCGGGTCTTCAACGCACGCCGCGCCTCCAGATTCGACTCCCGTTTCCGCAGGTCTTCGCGTTTGTCGTATTGCTTCTTCCCGCTCGCGGTCGCGATTTCGACTTTCACCAGCGCTTCCTTGAAATACATGCGCAGCGCGACGATCGAGCGACCCGCCGTCTCCACGGCCTGCTGCAGCTTGCGAATCTCGTTCGCCTTCAACAGCAGTTTGCGCGCGCGCCGCGGGGCGTGCTGGGAAAGTCCACCGTGCGAATATTCCTCGATGTAGGCACCGTGCAGCCAGACCTCGTCTTTCTCAATCTTGCAAAACCCGTCGGTAAGCTGCGCCTTCCCCGCGCGGATGGATTTCACCTCGGTGCCGACCAACTTGATTCCGGCCTCATACTTGTCGTGCACAAAGTAGTCCCGCAGCGCCTTGGGATTGCGCATTTCGGTGTAGCGGGAGGAATCGGTTGTCTTCGCGGCCATGACGAAATGGAAACAGTTTGTTTAGTGCTGGCGAGGCGCGAACAGGGTTCGCCGCGAACGATGACAGAAAAGCCGTGGGCAAAATTCGCGCGTCGTCGCGGCGTCGGCTCACAAAAAAGCGCGGTCCGATTGGCCGCGCTGCGCTGATCGGCCGCCCGGGGGCGACTCAGGCGTGGGTGACTTCGTAGCTGATCTTGCCTTCGATGATTTCGCGCAAAGCGACATCCTCGAGGCTCAGTTTTTCGAGGGACTCCACGAGCGGACGGCTGCCCCGGCGAAGTTGCTTCACCCGGCGCGAGACCACGTTGATCAGGATGTTGGCGTCAGGAATGACTTTGTGGGCTTCCTTAATGTATTCGTCTCTCATGGTTTGGTGGAAAAGAAGGGATAGCCCTAGGTCCGGAGCAGGGTGCGTCAAGGGTGAAATCGAAAGTCGGCTCCCGGGCGCCGGAGACTTCGCATAGTTTGGATTGCCGCATCAGCCGTTTTGGCAACAATTAGCCCATGATCATCGCGTGGACCACCACTGCCGAGCGCACCGATGCCGATCGCCTTGCTCGGGGCGCCGTCGAACACCGGCACGCCGTCTGCGCCCAGGTCGATGGGCCGATCACTTCCTATTATCACTGGCAGGGGAAGGTTGAGCACTCCGGGGAATACCGGATTTGGTTTAAGTGTTTGCCCACCAATGCTTCCGCACTCAGCAACTGGGTGCACGCCCACCATCCTTACTCGGTTCCGCAGTGGGTGGAGGTGAATACGGAGGCCGTGGGAGAAAAATACTTGTCATGGGCAATCGCGAACTCTACACCCGGCCCCTTCCCAACCTCACTTTCACCTTAACCGACTCCCTTTATGTCCCAGCACAACAGCCTTAAGTCTTCCGGCGGCCTCGTCGTGAAGCGCA
>JAUXOH010000304.1 GCA_030682505.1 Candidatus Didemnitutus sp.
GTCACGTGCAGTCGCATCCGCGACGGGTGGATCTGCAACGGGCGCACCGTCACCGCCACGTCCACTTCCCCCGCGGGCGTGAACTTGATCGCGTTGCCCAGAAGATTGACCAGCACCTGGCGCAACCGCCCGGGATCAGTGATCACAAAAGCCGGCACATCCGACGCCACGGAAACGAGGAGTTCGAGGTTCTTTTCGGCCGCACGGGCCGACAAAAGCTCCGCCGCCTCTTCGATCAACAGGCGCAGCGAGCACGTCTGGGGATCCAATTGCATCCGGCCGGCGTCAATGCGCGAGTAGTCGAGCAGCTCATTCGTCAACGTCAGCAGCGATTCTCCACTGGTGCGGATCGTGTTGGCGAAATCGCTCTGCTCAGAGGAAAGCGTGGTGTCCTGCAGCAGCGCGGCGAAACCGATGATTCCGTTGAGCGGCGTGCGCAATTCATGGCTCATCATCGCGAGAAACTCACCCTTGGCCCGGTCCGCCGTTTCCGCCTGATCGCGCGCCACCCGATAGGCATCCTCGATTTTCTTCTGCTCACTCACGTCATCAATGACGCCGACCAGATTGATGATGGTCCCGTCCTGATTTCGCACCGGGGAAAACACCGCGCGCGCCGGGAAAATCTCTCCGTTGCGTCGGCGAATGCGCAACTCGCCCTGCCAGCGCCGGCCTTGCAGCAACGTCTCGCGGAGGTCCGTGTGCTCCTGCCCACTGGCATCCTCGGGCATCAGCAGGCGGATCGGCTGGCCGATGAGTTCATCGACGGCGTAGCCGGTCGCGGCCGTGCAGCCGTCGTTGGCATACTCGATTTTTCGCTCCACATCCGTGATCAACACCATCGAGTGGCTCTGCTGGATCGCCGCCGACAGCCGCCTGATCTCCCGGCCAAGCTGCCGCTCGCGGTGGAGAAACATCCAGATGCCAAACGGCACGCCGAGCAGCAGTAACACAAATGAGAAGGTGGTCAGACCGGTTTTCCACAATTTGCCCTGCCACGTCGACACGTTCATATCGAGACCCAAGACTACGGTGGGTGTGCCGGGGGCCGGCGGATTGCCCACCAGCGCATAGGCGGTCATCCATTCGCCGAAGGAATCGCGCAACGGTCCTTCAATACTCGACCGGTGATACAGCAAGATCGACTGCAGCCCCGGTGAGTTGATCGCCTCCGGATAGTCATCGCCGGGCAGCGATTCTTCCGCTGACTGGGCCGGCTCGGAATCAGCGAGAAAAACAACCCGGCCGGTCACCGTCGTGGAACGGAACAAATAGATGAAGCGCACATCCGGGGTGACGGCGCGCAATCGCTGCAGCCGATCCTTCACCGCAAGATAGTCCCCCGTCGCCAGATCCGCCCGGGTGCCCGTGAGCGCGCGGGTGTCCTCGGTGACAAAGGCGATCGCGCAACGATTCGCCCAATCGAGGAGTTGTTGCGTCATCGCGACGCGGAGTTGCTCAGCCCGGTGCCGGGCGGTCATCCCCGCGAGCACGAGGATAAGGAGCCAAACAGCGGTGGTGCGGAAGATTGGCCAGGGGGAACGCACGACGGGGGTGCGTGACTAAACGTCGCCCGCCGCCACCGGGCAAAACAAAACCGCCGCGGATCTCTCCGCGGCGGCAAGGTGAAAAAGGGACGACCCGTTAGATCTTCGAGACGTGCTTGCTGACGAGCTTCGTCATGTCGAACATGCTGACTTGCGCCTTGCCACCGAAGACGGCCTTGAGGGCGGCGTCACCGTTGATCATGCGCTTGTTCTTCTTGTCCTGGAGCCCGTTCTTCTTGATGTAGGCCCAGAGTTTCTTGGTCATTTCCGTGCGCGGAAGCGGCTTGGAGCCGACAACAGCAGCGAGAAGGGCGTCCGGTTGGACCGGAGCCATGAATTTTGCGTTAGGTTTGCGAGCAGGTTTCTTTGCCATAGTGCTTCTCGTATTAGAACGCGCCGGGGGCGATGCAACGATTTTCTAGAGGGGAAATCACAATTTTCAGAGGGGGAATGGCGTCGGATTTCGATTGACGGCCTCCGCCGAACGCCCGCGATTCCTTTCCGGCCCCACGTTTCTTTGGCCAATGACCCGCCTTTAGCCGGCGCCGCGCCGCCGCGGGATTCTCGTTCCCCCCGGGGCTGCGACCGGGCGAAATCCTGCCGATCCGACCGCCAGTCCACTCTTGCTCCAATCGTTCCGACGCATCAAGTTGGCCAACGTTGGGTTGGTTGTTTGTCAGACTCTCCCGCCACGCAAGATGGTCGATGAATACCACGTCGGTGTTTGCTGATGATCTGAATCCCGGCAGTCGGGAGCGGACGGACGGAAGACAGCGCCGCTCGAACACTCCATGGACAACAAGCTCTACGTCGGGAACCTTCCCTTCGCCTGCACTGCGCAAGACCTCGAAGCCCTCTTCGCTCAAGCCGGTGCAGTCAGTGTGGTGGAAGTCGTCTTCGATAAGTTCACCGGTCGCTCACGCGGCTTCGCCTTCGTCACGATGGGCAACCCCGAGGAAGCGCAACAAGCCGTGGAGAAGCTTCACGGTCACGAGATCGACGGACGCCCGATTGCCGTCAGCATTGCCCGCCCGCGGGAGGAACGCCCTCCGCGCAGCGGCGGGGAAGGTAATCGCCGGGGTGGTGGCGGTGGCCGCGGCGGTCCGCGGCGTTTTGGAGACGGCGGCCGGGGTGGCGGCGGTGGATTCCGCGGCGGTGATCGAGGCGACCGCGGCGGACGTCGCGATTACGGAGACCGCGAGTAATCGTTTTTCACCCCAGTCAAAGTGGAGCAGGCCGGATTCACGTCCGGCCTTTTTATTTCCAACCGTCGATAAACCGCTGCTCCCATTCCGGATCTTCCAGCGGTCGCCGCCGGTAGATGCCAAACAGCCGGAAACGCGACCGGCCCACGGAACGGTAAGCGGCATCACGCCACCGGCGAGGAACGATGCTCAATTTGGCCAGCCACCCCGCCCGGCCGCCCGCGACCGCGCAAGCCGCCAGCACCCCCTCGGTGCGCAAGAGATACCCGCCCGTCGTGCGTTGACCCCAATCGGGCACAAAGACGAGCGTCTCAAAATCCTCCGTCGGCAACCCTTGCTCGCGCAAGAACGTCTGGACGATCGGACTCTGGAGCGCCGCAAACCGCAAGCGGCCGGTCTTGTCCTGCCGGAGCAGGAAGCGAACGCAGGCGTGACAGAGGCCACAGTCACCGTCGAAAAGAAGCACCGGTTGGGACAAGGGTGACACAATGATGGTGCGACCCACCCGGCGGGCCGGTGCGCGCTGGCTCCCCTTACTCTTTGGCCTGTCCCTTCGGCAGGGAGGCCACGTGCACCGTCTGGGTCGGGAAGGCGAAGGACAGACCGCGTTGCTCGACGGCGCGCATGAAGGCGAGGTTGAGCCGCTGGCGCAGCACCAACTGCTTCTGGAAATCCGGATCCTTGGCAACGTAGACGATCCAGATGTCCAGGGAGGAATTGTTGTAGTCGCGGAAATAGCAATGGATCGTCGTCGGATCCACGTCGGAGTCCTCCGTGATCAGTCGACGAAATTCACCCACCAATTCCTGCATCTGATCCGCCGTGGTGTCGTAGGTCAGGCCGAGCGTCTGTTCGATGCGGCGTCCGTTGAAGCGGGAGAGGTTGGTGATCGTTTCACTGGCGACCGCCTTGTTGGGAATGACCACCAGCGACCGGTCCAGCGCACGAATCTTCGTCGAACGCAGTCCCATGTCTTCCACGGTGCCCGTGGTCGAACCGATGCGCACCGTTTCGCCGATCTTGAATGGCTGGTCCACCGCGACGACGACTGAACCGAAAATGTTGGCGATCGTATCCTGCGCCGCGAGGGCGAAGGCCAAGCCGCCGATCCCAAGACCGGCCAGAAACGCCTTCACGTCGGCTCCGAGGCTTTGCGCAATCATCAGCACACCGAAGATGAAGACGATCGTGATCAGGGCCTTCTTGATCCACGGCATGAACGGCGCCAGACTCAGCTGCTTTTTCTTCGCCACCTCCTGCATGTGATCGAGGATCGTGTTGAACGTCCGGAGGAAGCCCCAGAAGATCACAAAGGAAAACGCCATCGTGTAGGCGTAGCTGAGCGTCTGGTCGGCGGTCTCGGACAGCTTCAGCACCTTGATCGACGCCACCGTTCCCACCACGATGATCAGCGCATTCACCGGTCCTTCGAGCGCGGGGAACAATTTGTCGTCGAGCGTCGTCGCGGTGCGGGCCGCGATCCTCTTGAAGCCGTGGAAGAGCAGGGTCGTGACGACCCGCCGGAGCACATAGGCGATCAGGGTGATGAGCAGCGCAATCGTGTAGTGCGTGGCCGTGTTCCCACTCGAGCGGATGTCGAAGAGCGCCAGAACCAAATCGACTAGGTGTTCCAGAAAATCCGGGGTGCGCACATCGGCGTGGCCGCTGGCGACCGCCGCGGCGGCGGCGGTCGTCATGCTGGTGTCCGTCGCGCCAACCCCCGTAGTGGGTTCAGCCACCTCCTGCCCCCAGGCAGAGAGGAACGCGACAAATGAGAATAAAACGGCAAACAGGATCCGACGGTAGTGCATGGCGGTAACAACCCTACAAAGCCCGCGACCCCGGCATGTCAAAGGTATAGGCGCCCGGCCGGGCCTCGGGGCGTTTCCCCGCTTGCCCAAGGCGGGGCCGACTCAACACACTGCGCCGCTCCATGTTTCAATCGATCGCCATGTTCAGCACGATGCCCTGGTGGGCCTGGGTCGGGTTCCTCGTCTTCATCGCCTGCATGCTGGCGTTGGATCTCGGGGTGTTCAATCGCAAGGCCCATGTCGTCTCCCTGCGCGAAGCACTCGGGTGGTGCGCGGTCTGGTTCAGCCTCGCGATGGGGTTCAACCTGCTCGTCTCTCTTCAGATCAGCCAGCAGGCGGGTCTGGAGTTTTTCACCAGTTACATCGTCGAACTCTGCCTGAGCGTCGATAACGTCTTCGTCTTCATCGTCATCTTTCAGTATTTCCGGGTCGAGCCGCGCCACCAGCACCGCGTGCTGTTTTGGGGCATCGTCGGCGCCGTGGTGATGCGCGCCCTGTTCATCTTCGCCGGCATCAGCCTGATCAACGCCTTCCACTGGATTATCTATGTCTTCGGGGCGTTCCTCATCTTCACGGGCGTCAAACTGGCCTTCCCAAAAAAGGCCGACGGATTCGAACCAGAGAAAAACCCGATGGTGAAGCTCGCGCGCCGGTTCGTGCCGGTGACGGCGGAATTCGATGGCGGCAATTTTTTCACCCGCCCGGGCGGCAAGCTGCACGCCACTCCTCTTTTCCTCGTGCTCATTGTGGTGGAAACGACCGATGTGATGTTCGCCCTCGACTCGATCCCGGCCGTCATCGCGATCACCCGCAATGAGTTCATTGTCTTCACCTCGAATATCTTCGCGATTCTCGGCCTGCGCTCGCTCTACTTCGCCGTCTCGGGCGTGATGCAACTCTTCCGCTACCTCAATCTCGGCCTCTCCGTGATTCTCATCTTTGTCGGCTGCAAGATGCTGGCATCGCACTGGATCAGCATTCCGATCAAGATTTCCCTCGGCATCATCGGCAGCGTGCTTGCCGCCTCCATCCTCGCCTCGGTGCTGATCCCGTCCCAGCGCAAGCCGGAGTAACCGCCCCATGGACACCAGCACGCTTCTGGGCAATTTCCTCAGCCCGCCGATCCTCTTCTTCCTGCTTGGCGCGCTCGCCACCTTGCTGCGCAGCGACCTCGAGCTGCCGCAACCCCTGCCCAAGGTCTTTTCGCTTTATCTCCTCTTTGCGATCGGTTTTCGCGGCGGGGTGGAACTCAACCACAGCGGCCTCGGCGGCCCGGTCATGCTGACCCTTGGGGCGGCCATGTTGATGGCGTTCGGCGTGCCGCTGTTCACTTTTGCCATTTTGCGCCTGCGTCTCGACGCCGCCAACGCCGCCGCCGTCGCCGCCACCTATGGTTCGATCAGCGCGGTCACGTTCATCACCGCCGCGGCCTTCCTCGATTCGGCGGGCGTGCCCTACTCCGGGCACATGATCGCCGCCATGGCCTTGATGGAATCCCCGGCGATCATCATCGGCGTGCTCCTGGCGCGCCTGCTCGCGGCCAGAAACGGCCCGGCCCCTTCCTGGCCGCAGATCACCCGCGACGCCGTGCTCAACGGTTCCGTCTTCCTCCTCATCGGCGCGCTCGTCATCGGCGCGCTCACCGGCGAAAAGGGCGGCGCCATGCTCAAGCCGTTCACGCACGACCTCTTCCCCGGCGTGCTCGCCCTGTTTCTTCTCGACATGGGTCTGGTCGCCGCCAAACGCCTCGGCCAGCTCCAGCGGGTGGGGCTTTTCTGCATCGGCTTCGCCACCCTCATCCCACTGCTCAACGCCGCGCTGGGTCTCGGACTCGCTCACCTGTGCAACCTCAGCCCCGGCGATGCGTTTCTTTTTGTCATCCTCTCCGCGAGCGCCTCGTACATCGCCGTGCCCGCCGCCCTGCGGCTGGCCGTGCCGGAAGCCAACCCGAGTCTTTACGTGACCATGTCGCTCGCGATCACCTTTCCGATCAACCTCATCGCCGGCATCCCGCTCTATTGGTGGGCGGTCAACGCCGTGCTCGCCTGACCATGGAAGCTATCAAACGAGTTGAAATCATCGTCGCCCGGCCCGATCTGCCCGGACTCAAACGCCGGCTCAACCAGCTCGGACTGGGCTACTCCGTCTTTCATCACGTCACCGGCAAAGGTGATCGCGGCGAACGCGACGATGACGAGGTCACCGGGGTTTTCGGCAACGTCTGCGTGCTCTGCGCCTGCCCACCCGCCCAGGTCGCTGCGCTGATCGAAACCGTGCGCCCGCTCTTGAAGCAAACCGGCGGCATCTGTCTGGTGTCCGACGCGCAGGGCGTGATCCACTGAGGAACGCTCACCCCTGCCCCGCCGCGGCGCACACTTCCGCGGCGTCGGCGAGGTCGAAGAGCACGGGGAGCAGGCCCTCGAGTCGCCGCACCGTTGCCTCCGTGGCAAAGTTGCCCTGCTCGGCATAGCTCACCCAGCCGCCCTCAAGTTTGAAATCCCCTTTCGCCCCTGACTCCCGCGCCGCCATGAGTTTCTCGCGGATCGCGGGCACGAGGGCCGCGCCGAACAACTCGGGCTCATTGGTGCGCACAAACCACGCGGCGTCAAAGCGCGCGTCGTCCACCTGAATCTCCTTTGCGCCAAACAACTCCGCGATCCGTGTGCCGAACCCCTGCGTTTCCAGCTGGAACGTCAAGCCACCGGCCTGCAACGGCTGCACGGCCACCGCGGCCCAGTGCCTCCGCGTCTTGCCGGTGCCGGTGCTGAACGTCCAGAATTTCACCGCCTTCCCGTGGCGCGTTCCTTCGACCCGACGCTCGGTTCCGACAAGTGGTTTCTTCGTGGTAACCAACTCCAGTTGGAGCCGGTCAGCCAGCGCAGTCAGATTGGCCACCAGTCGGCGTCGATGGGTTCGCGCCGCCCAAATAATGAAAACCACCACGCCGATTACGGTGAGGATGAAGAAAAGCGGGACCACGCCGCCAGCCAAGCAGTGGACGCAGTCTCCGCCAACCTGATTTCAACGCCAAAAACCGCCGGAGACGCTGAGCGAACTCCGACGGTGATCCGGGCACACACTCGTGCCAAGCTTTACCCCTGAAATGGGGCTGGGTCAGTCGATCGTGATCTTCCGCGGCTTCACGGCCTCGGTCTTCGGCAACGAGACGCGCAGGACGCCATCCTTCAGCTCGGCACGAATTTTATCCGCATCGACGGTGTTGTCGTGTTCGAGCTCGAGCAGGAACGGCGCCCCGACCGACTCGCGATAGAGCTGCGTCCAGCCTGCGGGCAGTTCCCAGACGCGCTCGCCCCGGATGCTGACCAGGCCCTGCTCCACGCTGAGATCAAGGCCTTCCTTGGTCACGCCGGGCAGGTGGACGGTCAGACCCCACGCATCGTCGTTTTCCTTCAGCTCATAGATGGGTTTCACGGTGTATTCCGGCTCGCGGGTGGTGGTGCGTCCCTCGGATTGGTCGGCCAAACGCGCGAGACGGGGAATGATTTTATTGAATGGGCTCATGATGTTTCTCCTTGGGATGGGTGGGGTTCAATTGACCGAAATCGCGATCTTGCGCGGCTTGGCCTGCTCTTGTTTCGGCAGCGTGACGGTCAAGACACCGTGCTCGAGGACCGCGGCGACCTTGTCGCTTTGGACGGTCTCCGGAATCACGATCGAGCGCGCGAGGTTGAAGGTCTGCTCTCCGGTCTTGCGCGACGCGTTGAGCGAGAGATAGCCCTCCACGAGTTCGAGGTTGATGGCGTCGCGGCTCACTCCGGGGAGTTCGGCACGGACGTAGAGGTTGTCCTTGTCCTCGTAGAGATCGACCGGGAAGCGCGGCGTCGCCGGCGTCGCATAGTCCGCGAGAGCGGTTTCAAACAGACGATCAACTTCCGACTCCAGACCGGACCACGAGCTGCCACCCGTGGACTGACGAAAGGGGCGGACGCGGGGAATGGTATAACGAATGAGACGATTCATGA
Organism: Candidatus Didemnitutus sp.; assembly: GCA_030682505.1. GTDB lineage: Bacteria > Verrucomicrobiota > Verrucomicrobiia > Opitutales > Opitutaceae > Didemnitutus. Next base: position 8,547 of record JAUXOH010000304.1, read on the forward strand.
TTTGGTTTCTCCTGTTGAGGGTGTGCCATTCAACTGCACGGAGCATGCCGCATGGCGCGGCTGCACAAGTCGCGTCCACGCGGCAACTTAGTTTTCCTGCCCCGCCGCGCGGGTGCGCAGTTCTGTCCTGCCTATGTCCCGTCGGCCGGGAAATTACGTCCCGCTTCCTCGCGACGAAAGGGGATAAGCCAACAGCGGCAACACGCGCCGGTGACCCCCGCTCATCACATACTCCTCGGCGCCTGCGCGCACCGCGCCCATCTTCAGATAGAATTTTTCGGCATTCGGGTCGGCTTTGATATGCATCACCTCGGCCCCCAGCGCGCGCGCGAGTCTCACCGCCGCTTCGAACAGGTGGCGTCCACAACCGCGCCCGAGATGCGCCGGTTTCACCCACAGGTGCTCAAGGTGTGACCGGACCTCATCGAGGCGCAACCCAAAGAAACCCACGATCCCCTCGCGCCCCTCGGCCACAAAAACAGGCTCCCGCGCAATGTATCCCGGCGTGAGGGTCAACTCCACCCGCCAGATCTCCATCCACTCCGGCGGATATCCCCAATGCTCCTTGGCCGCCCAACACAACGCGGAAAGCACTGCGGCATCGCCGGGCTCGGCACGTCGAATCACCAAGGGTGGTTCCAAGCTCACGGATCCAATGCACGCTCTTTGCGCGCCGACGTCAATTTTACCGTGGTCATCCGCTGCCGGCACCGCCACGAATGTTTTTCTTCCCCGATGAACTTCAACTTCGACCAACCCATCGACCGCGCGAACGGCGACAGCCAA
>JAUXOH010000319.1 GCA_030682505.1 Candidatus Didemnitutus sp.
GTGCGGACAGCGGTGGTTGATTGGAAAAAAGCAAGAAGAGTCAGAAACCGCTTTCGCTTGTCAAGCCCCTACTCCTCCGCCGGATGCCCCCTGCGGAGTGGAGCAGGCCAAATACCGCTCGATTCCGGGCAAGTAACTGACCGCCAACTGGTCAGCGCCGCCAGATCGACTGGCATTTTTCATCCATCTCCGCGGGCGGAGCATAGCGCACCGGCTGGCCGGATTTGATTTGTTGTTCGTAATCGCGGAGGCAGGCGATGGCCGGACGCGCGAGGAGCAAAATCGCAATGAGATTCAGCCACGCCATCAGACCCACGCCGATGTCACCCATGGCCCACGCCAATTCCGCCGTGTGCGACGTGCCGAAATACACCACGACGACAAAGATCGTCCGCAACCCGTGCAACATCCAGGGCCGCGTGGATTCCTTCTTCAAGTAGGCGAGACTGGTCTCGGCATAATAGTAGTAGGCCATGATCGTGGTGAACGCGAAAAAGAACAACGCGACCGCCACGAAGCCTTTGCCGAATCCCGGCAACGCGCTGTCCACCGCCGCCTGCGTATACGCCGGCCCGATCTCCATGCCCCGCACGCCTTCGTGCAACACGGTCCCGGCCGAATCGACGACGTTGTAGGTGCCGGTGAGCAAGATCATGAACGCCGTGGCGCTGCAGATGAACCACGTGTCGAAATAGACCGAGAACGCCTGCACGAGTCCCTGCTCCGCCGGGTGCCTCACCTCGGCCGCCGCCGCCGCCATCGGCGCGGTGCCCTGCCCGGCCTCGTTGGAATACACGCCGCGTTTCACTCCCCACGCGACGGCCTGCCCGACCACCGCGCCAAAGACGGCCCCGCCGCCAAACGCACTTTTCACGATGAGCGCAAACACGGCCGGCACTTCCTGGAGGTGCATCGCGATCACCACGGCCGCCACGAGCACGTAGCCGATGGCCATGAACGGCACGATGAGCTGCGCCGCGGCGCTGATCCGCTTTGTGCCGCCAAAAATGATCAGGGCAATCAAACCGGCCACGCCCGCACCCGTCAGCCAGCGCGGCACCGCAAATGCCGTTTCCATCGCCGCTCCGATGCTGTTGGCCTGCACATTGGGCATGAAAATGCCCGCCGCCAACAGCGTCGCCCCCGCGAAAAGCACCGCATACCACTTCATCTTGAGCCCGCGCTCGATGTAGTAAGACGGACCGCCGCGAAACTGGCCGTTGATCTCCTCCTTGTAGATTTGCGCCAGCACCGCCTCGACGAAGGCCGAGCCCGCGCCGACAAACGCGATCACCCACATCCAGAAGATTGCCCCGGGACCGCCAAACGCGATCGCCGTCGCGACGCCCGCGATATTGCCTGTGCCGACGCGCCCCGACACGGCCAACGCAAAGGCTTGGAAGGACGAGACGCCCCGGTCCGTGGCCGACGAGCTGAACAGCAGGCGCGCCGCGCGGGTGAAGTGCCGCACTTGCGGAAAGCGCGTGCGCACGGAGAAATACAAACCGGCGCCGAGACAAAGGTAGATGAGAGCGGGGCTCCAAATCAGCCCGTTGAGGTAGTTGATGGCGGATTCCACGGCCGCGGATCAAGACCGAGCCCGCCGCCCGGTGCACGCCTTAATCTCCCTGCCCGGGGAAGAACACCGCTGCCTCCCAGGGCAGAATTTCCGTTGACCCCACCGGCACCGGGCTGAAACCGTGCTCCCTTATGCTCAAAGCTGGCATCGTCGGTCTGCCCAACGTCGGCAAATCCACCCTCTTCAACGCCCTCACGCGCTCGCGCAAGGCCGAAGCGGCGAACTATCCCTTTTGCACCATCGACCCGAACGTCGGCGTGGTCACCGTCCCGGATGAGCGTCTCGCCGTGCTCCAGAAAATCGCGAAGACCAGCGTCGTCATTCCGGCGGCCATCGAATTTGTCGACATCGCCGGCCTCGTCGCCGGGGCGAGCAAGGGCGAAGGCCTGGGCAACCAATTCCTCGCCAACATCCGCGAAGTCGACGCCATCGTGCAGGTCGTCCGCTGTTTTGAGGATGCCGATGTCGTGCACACCATGGGGGGCGTCGATCCGGTGCGCGACATCGAGGTCATCACGACCGAACTCATCCTCGCCGACCTCGACGCCGTCTCCAAGCGCATCGACAAGACGCAAAAGAAGGCCAAGTCCGGCGACAAGGAAGCGATCATCGAGTTGGCCCTGCTCCAGAAACTCGAGCCCCACCTCAACGCCAGCAAGACCGCCAACACCCTCGAGGCCACGCCCGAGGAGAAGGCCCTGATGAAGCTGTTCCAGCTCCTCACCGCCAAGCCGGTCCTCTTCGCCTGCAACGTCGCGGAGTCCGATCTCGCCACCGCCGAGCAGAATCCGTTCGTGCAACAGGTCGCCGAATACGTTCGCACGCATCACGACGCCGCCTACGTGCCGATCAGCGCCAAGATCGAATCCGAACTCATCGACCTTCCGGCCGACGAAGCCAAGGCCTTCCTGAAGGATCTCGGCGTCGACGATTCCGGCGTGTCCTCCCTGATCAACGGCACCTACCAGCTCCTCGGCCTGCAGACCTATTTTACCGCGGGTGAAAAAGAAGTGCGCGCGTGGACGATTGTGAAGGGCTGGAAAGCCCCGCAGGCCGCCGGCGTCATCCATACCGATTTCGAGAGCGGCTTCATCAAGGCGGAGGTGGTCGGTTACGAGGACCTCGCGCGTCTCGGCTCCACCGCCGCCGCCCGCGAAGCCGGCAAATACCGCCTCGAAGGCAAGGAATACGTGTTCAAGGACGGCGACGTCGCCCTCTTCCGGTTCAACAACTGAGTTCGCGTCCCGCGGGTCGACGGCGGCCGCCAAGATTGCTGTGGGGGTGGCGCGCGTGCCGCGCAACGTGAGTCCAACCTGGCGGTTGCGCGCAAGCAGCGCCACGTGGGTGCATCCAGTAGGTTGCGCGCTCGCCACGCAACGTGGCGCGACCAGCGCGCCACCTACAAGTGCAACGTGGATCCCGTCCAATGGAGCGCGAGGTGGCGAGCCACCGCTGCGCCCTACTCCTTCACCGGCGCGAGGCGCAGGTCGTGGAAGTCGAAGCTGAAGTCGGTCAACGCGGAGATGGCTTCCATCCGCGCTTCGCGGATCGTGCCATCGGGATGCAGGGCGAAGGTCAGGAACGCGTCCGCGTTCAAGCTGCGGTCGCGCCAACGGATGATGAAGCTGTCGTGCTGCCAGTGCTCGACGTCGCCGAGCAATTGCCCGGTCCGGCTGAACTGCACCACCAGCTTGCCTTCCTCGTCGCGCACGAGCACGTCGCCATACCACGCATCGCGGTAGGTGCCGGCATAGCTCGCCAGCGGCAACGAAGGCCCCGAGGCCGCGTTGCGTCCGGCGAGGAGTTTCGCCCAGCTCGCGTCGGCTTTGTCACTGCCTTCGCGGAGCACGTCGACGTAGGCGGCGCACCAATCTTTTTCCGGCGCACCGAGAAAGGCATCGAGCAGGTGCATGGTCACCGCCTGAAAAGCCGCGCCGACTTCCTGGTTCGTCAGGACCACGATGCCGAGCTTCAGGTCGGGCACCAACGTCGTGCGCGACACCTGGCCCGGCCAGCCCCCGGTATGGGTCACGAGGCGTTGGCCGCGGAAATCGGTGATCTCCCAACCGAGCGCATAGCCGCGAAAATTCCGTTTCGCCTCGGCCAGCGCCGGCGGAGGGAGGGAGAACGGCATCGGCGTCACGAGCGTCCACATGTCTTTCTGTCGGGCCGCGCTGAACAACCGGCGTTCGGTGCCGTCCTCACCCGCCGCCAGCAAACCGGCGTCGAGCTGCACCTGCATCCAACGACTGAGATCAATCACGTTGGCATAGATGCCACCGGCCGCGGAATTGTTGTCCCAAGCCATCGGTGGCACGGGCCGGAGATCCTTGAAATCGAACTTCGCATGTCCCGTCGCGGCGTTGTCGGTCGGCTGCAACTCGATGCAGTTGGCCTTGGCGTCCGTCATGCCCGCGGGCGCAAAGATCCGCTCGCGCACGTTTTGCTCCCACGTCCGGCCGCTGATTCTTTCGATCACGAGACCCGCGACGGCATAGAGGATGTTGTCGTAGGCGTAGGCGGAACGAAAACTCGTCGCGAGCGGAATGAACTTCAGTCGCTGCACCACTTCCTCGGTCGTGTAGTCGGTCGCCGGCCAGAAGAGCAGATCTCCCGCGCCCAGTCCGAGACCACTGCGATGCACGAGCAGATCGCGGATCGTCATTTCGCGCGTCACATAGGGGTCGCTCATCGCAAACCACGGCAGGTGGTCGATCACGCGGTCGTCCCACTGCAACTTCTTTTCATCGACCAGTTGGGCCAGCAGCGTCGACGTGAACGCCTTGGTGTTCGAGGCGATGGCAAACAAAGTGCGGGAGTCGACCCGTTCCGGTTGGCCGAGCTCGCGAAGGCCGTAGCCGCGCGCGAGCACCACTTCACCGTTCTGCACGACGGCGACCGCCATGCCCGGCACGTCGAACTCCCGCAGCACACGCTCGGCATACGCGTCGAATTGTTCGAGCCGCACCGGCAGCGCGGCCGACGCCGCCAGGGCGACCGTCAATGCAAGTCCGGCGAGCAGAAATCTGGTCAGTTGCTTCATAAATTCATTCCGTTTGGCCGCCCACCGCCTTGAGGTCGCGCCGGTATTCAACCGCCGCGGCAATCGCAATCCGGATGCCCTCGACCATGCGTTCGAGCGCCAGGCTGGGTTGGCCGGTGGTTTGTTCCGGGAGGAACGGCACATGGATGAACCCGCCGCGCACCTTCGGTCGGTGCAGCGTGAGTTCATGCATCAAACCGTAGAAGGCGTGGTTGCAGACAAAGGTCCCCGCCGTCTGGGAAACCTCGGCGGCGATCCCGTGCTTCCGGAGTTCGTGCACGATGGCCTTGATCGGCAACGTGCTGAAGTAAGCGGCCGGTCCGGCCTTCACGATCGGTTTGTCGATCGGCTGCTGCCCGGCGTTGTCGGCGATGCGCGCATCGTCGAGATTGAGCGCCACCCGTTCGGGCGTGATGCCGCTCCGCCCCCCCGCCTGACCGAGACAGATGACGAGCGCGGGATCGTGCAATTTGATCAGGTGCTTCAGCTCCTTGATCGCCGCGCCAAACACACAGGGCAGCAATCCGGCAATTACCCGGTGGCGCACAATCGTGGCCTCATTGATCTCGCGCGCGATCTCCTCGGACGCGTTGAGCGCTTGGCCATCGAACGGTTCAAAGCCAGTCAGCAGGACATTTTTCATGGAGAGGGTTTCAGAAGCGATACACACACAGGGACATCACGACGACATTGAAAATCCAAATTGCCGCCGCAAAGGGGACCTGCGCCCGGATCACGGTCATGTCCCCGCGCAGTTCGAGCAGGCGCACCGGCACGAGGTTGAAATTCGCCGCCATCGGTGTGAGCAGGGTGCCGCAATAGCCCGACAGCATGCCGATCGCGCCCATCAGGGCCGGATTGCCGCCATGCATCTGTACGATGAACGGAATCCCCACGCCCAGCGTCAGCACCGGGAAGGCCGCAAAGGCATTGCCCATCATCATCGTGAAAATCGCCATGCCCGCGCAGTAAGCCACCACCGCCACCAGCGGATGCTGCACGGGAAGCAACGCCGCGACGATCTTCGCCACTTCCTCGCCCACCCCCGCCTTCGCAAAGATCCCGCCGAGCGCCGCCAGCATCTGCGGCAGGATCAAGGTCCAGCTGATCAGCTGCAACAGCCGCCCGCCTTCGTCCACCGCCGCAACGGGCCGGGCCCGGGTGAGCCGAAACGCCAGCCCGAGCGCGAGCACACAACCGAGGCCGAGCGAAATCTGCGACGCCTGTCCGGCAAGCGCGAGAGGCGCGCCGGCCACCCTGATCTTCGCCAAGGAGAATCCCCCGATCACCGCCACAGCCGGCACCAGGAGCACCGGCCAGAGCAACTTGTTCTTCAACTCCCCGGCGCGGCGCGCCAATTCCGCGGTGTCACCATGGCCGAACTCCGGCGGCTCCACCTGCTTCGTCGCCGCGAGCACGGTCATGAGCAGCACCGCGTAGCCGATCACCTCCGGCGGCACGAGCTTGCCGGTCACAATGCAACCGCCGAGCAACAGCCAGAACGCCGCCGAACCCCAGCGCCGGGGATATTGCGCGTTGAAGGCGATGCGCAAGCCCAGCGCGAAAACGAACGCGCCCGCGACCATGAAGAAGTGCTCCAGCGTCAGCCACGAGCTCATGGGCTCGCCTCCCCGTCGTGGGCCGCGGGCGGTGCCGGGCGGATCTGCTTCAACCTGGCATCGAGCACGCGATAGCGCCACCAACCGACGGCGATCACCCACACCGCCGTGGGCGCGCTCCAGAGTTTGATGTCCCCCAACTCCACCGGCACGCCGACCGAATCGAAGAATCCCTTGATCAGCAGCAGGGCGCCGACGGCGACGAAGATGTCATCCGCGAAAAAATTGCCGACATTTTCCGCGGCGGCCGCGTGCGCGCGGATCTGCTGGCTGGTGGCGTCGTTGAGTTGGCCGTCCTTCGCCGCTGCGGCCTCCGCCATCGGCACGACCAGGGGTCGCACCATCGACGCATGATTGCCCATGCTGATGCCAAACATGCTCGTGAGCTCGCGCACGAATTGGTAGAGCCACAACACGCGTCCCGCGGTCGCCGCCTTCGCCTGCCGCATCAGGTGGGCCACCCGCTCCTGCAAACCGTGGCGCTCAAGCAGGCCGACGACCGGCACCATCAAGATCACCGGCAGCGTCAGGGCGCGGTTATCGACAAAGAACTGGCCCGTCATCTTCACGATCTCGCTGAAGCTGAAGCCCGCGAGCAAACCGGTCGCGATGCCCGCCAGCGCCACGACGAGCAGGGCATTCCACCGCAGGGCAAAACCGACCGCAATGAGGAGAATGCCGAGCAGTTTCGTCATGCGGTGAAGGCCTGGATGGCAATCCCGGCGCGCTGAAACTCGGCGCAAATCCGGCGGGCGAATTCCACCGCGTGCGCTCCGTCACCGTGCAGGCAGATCGTGTCGGCTCGCAGCGTCACCTCGGCGCCGTTCCGCGCGCGCACCCTCCCGGAGCGCACCAGTTGCAAGGCCTGCTCCACGGCCAGCGTGGCGTCTTCAAGCAACGCCCCCGCGTGCGCCCGCGGCGTGAGCGCACCGTCCGGCTGATAGGTGCGATCCGCAAAAACCTCGTGCGCCACCCTCAGTCCGCAGGCGGCACCGGCGACGAGCGCGCCACTGCCCGCGAGTCCGAACAACACCAGTTCGTCGCCGCAGGCGCGCACCGCCTCGGCGACGGCTTGGGCGAGGACCGGATCGCGCGCGGTCAGGTTGTAGAGTGCCCCGTGCGGTTTCACGTGCACCACCCGTGCACCGCACTCGCGGGCGATGGCCTGCAACGCCCGCGTTTGCGCGAGGACGAGTTGCCGCACCTCGTCCGCGGAAACCGGCAACTCGCGGCGACCAAAGTGGGCCCGATCCTCCAGGCCCGGATGCGCGCCGATGGCCACGCCGTGACGCACGGCGAGTTCGACCGTCGCGCGCATGGTGGCCGCATCGCCGGCATGCCCACCGCAGGCGATGTTCGCGGACGAGATCAGCGGCATCAGGTCCGCGTCGTGCCCGGTGCCTTCGCCCAGATCGCAATTGAGATCGATGCAGGGCACGCGGCGACGGGTTAGCCGGCGAGCCGGGCGAGTCCGGCACGCACCCGACTCAAATCGCGCTCGCGGGACAGGAACAAGGTGTGCGCATCACCGAGGGTGAGGGGTTCAAAGCGCAAGGATTGGCCCGGCACCATCTGGGCCATCCGACCAAAATCGACCGACGCCAAAGCGGCGATCCGCGGGTAGCCTCCGACCGTCTGGCGGCTGGCCAGGAGCACAATCGGCAAACCACCGTTCGCCACCTGCACGACGCCTTCGCTCACCCCTTCGGAGAGCATTTCCCGTTCGGCCGCAAGCTTGAGTTCGGGGCCGGCGAGTTGCACGCCCATGCGGTCGGCATCCTTGGTCACCTTCCATTTGGTGAGGAAGAAATCGCGTTGCGCGTCGCGGGAGAACCAATCCCACTCGGGACCCGGCATGGCGCGCACGGTTTCCGGGGCCGCCTGTTTGCCGAGGGTCTCGGGCCGCACGGACCACATCGAGACCCGTTGCGGAGACTTCAACCGCTGTTTCGCCCACTCGGAAGCCGCACCGAGTTTCAATTCGTCGCCGATCCTGAGGGGGCGTCCGCCCAATCCGCCCATCCCGGCGCGGCGATAGGTGCTGCGACTGCCGAGCACGAGCGGCACGTCAATGCCCCCGGCGATCGCCAGCCAGGCGCGCAACCCGGCGCGCGCCGCGCCAAAACGAATCGTTTCGCCGGCGCCGATCCGCACCGCCCGATCACGCGGCAAGGGCTCGGTGCCCACGCGGGGTTCAAAGTCTCCGCCGCACCAAGCCACGAGCGTCTCGACGGCAAAATGCAATTCGGGCCCCCGCTGCGCGATTTCCAACAGCGCGGCATTCTCGTCGTTGCCGACCAGGGTGTTGGCAATGCGCGCCGAGAAGCGATCGAGCGCGCCGCCGACCACGATCCCGAGCCGTTGGAAGCCCGGACGACCGAGATCCATCACGGTCGTGAGCAGGCCGGGTTTTTGCACGGTGATCATGCGCCGGCCTCCAGTTTCGCAAATTCCTCGCGGCTCACCGACCGGAAATTCACGCGATCACCCGCCTGCAGCAAGGTGGGCGGAGTCTGTTCGGGGAAAAACAACCGCGACGGGGTGCGACCGATCAGGTTCCATCCCCCGGGAGTGGCGAGCGGGTAGATCCCGGTCTGCATCCCGGCGATCCCCACCGAGCCCACGGCGACCGAAGCCCGCGGCTTGGCCAACCGCGGCGTCGCCAATTCCGGCGGCAACCCCGCCAAATAGGCAAAGCCCGGCGCGAAACCGACCATCGCCACCCAATACTCCTGCTTGGTGTGGCGGCGCACGACTTCCGCGGCCGCCAGTTTCGCGCGGGTCGCGATTTTTTCCAAATCCGGTCCGAATTCACCGCCGTAGCAGACCGGGATGGTGACAACTCTGGCCCGGGACTTCAGCGATTTCGGTGCTCGTTCCAGCACTTGGTTGATCCGCAACCCCAGCCATCCGCCCAGATCATCCGTGGGCGCACCGGCCGCCGCGACGGCCGCGGGATCGTAGTGAATCGTGAGGGTCGTGTAGGCCGGGACGAGCTCTTGCACCCCCGGCACCGCCGCCGCACGGAGTGCCTCGCACGCGGCTTGGATTCGCGCGTGCGTCGCTCGGTCGATCACTTTACCGAACTCAACTCGGAGGGCGCAATCGCCCAACGGCATGATTTGCATGCCCTTTATTGAAGGCCTGCGCTCCGGGTTGGCAGCAAAAAACCGGTCCTGTGCATTTTTTGCGAATTGCTATGCCCGAGTTTGGATCCCGTCGGGTTCCTGTTGCCCTTTCCCGAGTAAGGGTTTCAAAAAGAGGGCAAATGTCATTCCTCCGTTTTTCCACGCAAACGCTGGTTGTATCACTTCTGCTTATCTCAAGCGGATGTAGCGATCGCGAGATCGTCGTCTATCGCGCGCCCAAGGAGGGTCCTCCTCCGGCGGCGCAGAAGACAACGGTGTCCAGCACCGACCCGCTGCCGAGCGGCCATCCGCCCATTGGCGGCGGGAGCACCAATTCCGGGGGCAGCATTGCGCCCGACGGTTCCGTCATGGGCGCCTTGCCCGACGCGGCCATTAGCAACACCAACGCGCTCACCTGGACGGCGCCCGCCCAATGGCAGGCCAAGGCTCCCGGTTCGGTGCGCAAGGGCAGCTACACCGTGAATGGCGAAGGCGGCACGGTGGGTGACCTCGGAATTACAGCCTTCCCCGGCGACACCGGCGGCCTGCACGCGAATATCAATCGCTGGCGCAGCCAAATCGGGCTCAACCCGATTGGCAACGCCGAGGTCGAAGCTTCAATCGAGCACATCGACGCGAACGATCTGCACATCGATTTTACCGACATGGTCGGCCCGAACGGCATCCGCCTGCTCGGCGCGATAGTTCCCCACGGAGGCGAAACCTGGTTCTTCAAGCTGACCGGCCCGGATGCCTTGGTCAGCAAAGAGCGCGCCGCCTTCCGTGAGTTCATGCTAACCATCAAGGTCCGCTGAGCATCGCCCTCCGCTAACGCCCCTTTTTCTCATGAATTCCACGCTCCGTCAGTTTCGAGATTTCTTTGTTTCGCTGCAGCTCACTGTCGTGCTGCTGATCATGTCCATCATCTTGGTCTTCGTCGCCACGCTTGATCAGGTGAACCTCGGCATTTGGGCGGTGCAGATGAAATATTTCCGCAGCTTCGCCGTGCTTTGGCAGGTGCCGAACACGAGCATCGCGATCCCGGTTTTCCCCGGCGGCTACTTCATCGGTGGGCTGCTGCTGATCAATCTCGTGGCCGCCCATGTTTACCGCTTTTCGCTCACGTGGAAAAAATTCGGCATTCAACTCACCCACGCGGGTCTCATCGTGCTGCTCATCGGTGAGCTGGTGACCGGTCTGCTGCAGGAAGACAGTTACCTGCGGATGGACGAAGGTGAAACCAAGCGCTACTCCGAAAGCTTCAACGCCAACGAACTGGTCTTCATTGATCACAGCAACGCGGACTACAACGAAGTCATTGCGATACCGGAGGGCCTCGTCGCCGACCAAAAGTCGATCCAGCACCCGCGCCTCCCCTTCCGGATCAACATCAAGGCGTTCCACCCGAATTCCATGCTGGAAATGCGCAATCAATCCGTCGCGGCAATGGCGGCCCCGGCCCTGGCGACCGCCGGACATGGCACCCAATTGGCCATGCTCCCGCTTCCGATGACCTATAAACCCAAGGAGCGGAACGTGCCGGGCGCCTACGTGGAAATCGTCACGCTCGAAGGCACCCTGGGCACCTGGCTGGCCTCGCCGCTCCTCAATCAGCCGCAGACCTTCACTTACGACGGCAAGACGTGGGAGCTGAGTTTCCGCGGGAAACGCCACTACAACCACTTCACGCTCCAGTTGCTGAAGTTCAGCCACGACAAGTATCCCGGCACGGAGATCCCACGCAATTTCTCCAGTCACGTCCGTCTCCGCAGCGATGACGGCGCCGAAGACCGCGAAATCCTGATCTTCATGAACAATCCCCTGCGTTTCGGCGGCCTGACGTTTTACCAAGCAGGCTTCGACAACAACGACACCACCACCATTCTGCAGGTCGTGCGCAATCCCAGTTGGTTGCTGCCCTATATCGCCACCATCATGATGGGGCTCGGGCTCTGCGTTCAATTTGCCTACTCCCTCGGCGACTTCATCCGCAAGCGCACCGCCGTCACCAAGTCCGCGCCGGCTTCGGCGTAAGCAACCCTTCCCACGCCATGAAACGTTTTATTCCGCTCATTGTCCTCGCGCTCGGCGCGCTCTACCTCGCCTCGACGCTGCGCGAGCCCTCGTTGAAGACCGAATTCGATCTGGGCAGCTTCGGCCGTGTGCCCGTGCTGGTCAACGGTCGCATCAAGCCCCTCGACACCGTCGCACGGAATTCGATCCTGACCATCCAGGGCCGCCAGCGCATCGTGACGCCCGACGGCCGAACGTTGCAGCCCATCGAATGGCTGGCCGACGTGCTGTTCTCCCCCGAGAAGGCCGACACCTATCAAATCTTCCTCATCGAGAACCACGAGGTGCTCGACCTGCTCAAGGTCACCCTGGAGGACGGCGCCGGCAAGAAACGCTTCTCCTATGGGCAACTGCGGGCGCAACTGCCCGAGCTCGATCGTCAGGCCCGCTTGCTGGACAACGTTGAAGCCCAACTGCGCACGCCGTTCCAGAAACAGGTCAGCATGGTGCGGGAGCGCGTCATCCTCTATTTGCGCCTGAAGACCAGCGTGCAAGTACCCGATGCACCCGACTTTTTTGCCGAACTGATCAAGTTCGACGAAGCGCTTCCCGCCGGCCTCGCGGCGATTCAAGCCCGGGCCGCCGGCGAATCCCACAGCACGGAAGCCACGAAAGTGATGCGCGAGATGGCCGATCGCTTCATGTATATGGAGCAACTCGGCATCCTGAACACGATCCCCCCCGCGGCCGCCGAGACCGATCCGACGAAGTGGCGCCCCACCGGCGCCGCGTTGATGGAGTCGTTCGCCACCGGCAAGGTCGACCCGAATGTCATGGCCTACGCCGCCCTCGGGCACTCCTGGCGCACGGGCAAGGCCAGTGATTTCAACAAGATCACCGAGATGTTCCACCTGCAGCTCGAGAAGCGCTATGCCACCGCCATGACCAAGAGCGACGTGGAATCCCGCTTCAACTCGGCGGGACCGTTCTACAGCAGCATGTATCTCTATGTGCTCACGTTCCTGCTCGGTGTGTTCTCGTGGCTCAAGTGGCCGCAGACCCTGCAGCGCAGCGCGTTCTGGCTGCTCGCCCTGGCGTTTCTCACCACGACCATCGGCATCGCCACGCGGATGTGGCTCGAGGGCCGGCCGCCGGTGACCAACCTCTACTCCTCCGCGCTCGGCGTCGGCTGGGGAGCGGTGTTCCTCTGCCTCATCCTCGAACGTCTTTATCACAACGCCATCGGCGCCGTCACCGGCGGCATGATCGGTTTCGCCACGCTCGTCATCGCCCACCACCTTTCCATTGGCGGCGATACGCTTGAAATGATGCGGGCCGTGCTCGACTCGAACTTCTGGTTGGCGACCCATGTCGTGGTGATCACCATCGGCTACTCCGCCACCTACCTCGCCGGTTTCCTCGCCATCGTCTACATCCTGCGCGGGGTCTTCACGAAGTCGCTCGATCAAGCCACGGCCGACGCGCTCGCGCGCATGGTTTACGGCATTGTGTGCTTTGCGGTCCTGTTCAGCCTGATCGGCACCGTGCTCGGCGGCATCTGGGCCGACCAAAGCTGGGGCCGCTTCTGGGGCTGGGACCCGAAGGAGAACGGCGCCCTTCTGATTGTGCTGTGGCTCGCCGTCATTTTGCACGCTCGCTGGGGCGGCCTGGTGAAGCAGCGCGGCCTGATGATCATGGCCGTTTTTGGCAACATCGTCACGAGTTGGAGCTGGTTCGGCACCAACATGCTCGGCGTCGGGTTGCATAGCTACGGATTCATGGACTCGGCGTTCTATGCGCTGGTCGCCTTTGTCGGTTCGCAGCTGGCGATCATGGGCGTGGCGTTGATTCCGACCGAAAGCTGGGCGAGTTTCCGCAGGCGCCCGAAAGCCACCTGACCCCTTGCTGCCAGCGCAAGCTGGTATTAGTTAGACCCAAAAGAGGCCCGTGGACCTAGCTCTGCGGGCCTCCCGGCTGATTGACCGGTGCGGGAGGCGGCCCAAGGAATGCGCAGGAGAGCGCAACCCGGCACTAGACGGAAGGACCGGAGTCTGCGATAATCAGTTCAGGCCTTTCCCTCTTCCCATGTTCGCGAAAAAGCTCCTTCTTCTCTCGCTGTCTTTCGGCGCGGCGATCGCGACCCAAGCGGCGACCGCCAAGAATCTCTGGCTGACCAATTGCTCGGAATGCCACGGAACGGACGGACGGGGCCGCACCAAGGAAGGCAAGCGGCTCAAACTGACGGACCTCACCAACAAACAGGTGCAGGATTCCGTGACGGACGAACAGATTTTCCGCATCACCAAGCACGGCCTGAAGGATGACGAAGGAACGGTGATGCACCCCACCTCCTACCGGCTGTCCGACGACGAGATCCAGACCCTAGTGAAGCACGTCCGCAAATTCCGGAAAAACTGAATCACGCGGGCGCTCAACGCGCGGCGAGTTGGGGGGCCTTGATCTCGCGGCGGGGGTTGGCGGGGTGATGGCCCGGGGGCTTCCCTGCCACCCGCGTGGGTGCCGCTTCCCCGCGACCTATCAATGCCTCGAGCTCCGCGAGGGCTCGACCGAGTGCGACCGCTTCGGCATTCAACTCCGTCGACGCGGCCGCATTTTCCTCGGCATTGGCCGCGTTGCCCTGCGTGAC